>NZ_JBYLHY010000058.1:0-21420 GCF_057749925.1 Paenibacillus sp. sgz302191 | reverse complement strand
TTCGCCCGCGCATTCAGCTCCCGGTACGTCCACGACCGCCCGCGATAAGTTACCGCCGGACGGTCCGGCGTCCGCAGCGCCTGCTCCTCGAACAGCCGATGGATCGTCGCATCCTCCGGCACGTCCAACGGGCTGTCGTTATACTCGTCCAAAATCCGCCGAACCTCCGCTTCCGTCAGCAGACGGAATTCGGAGAGCCGCGAATCCGGCCGATCGGCAATTTGGCGCAGCAGCGTGTGGAACAGACCGCTCCAGCGCCGGATCGTTTCCGGTTTAAACAAAGAAGTGTTGTATTCCATTTCGAAGCGGACCGTATCCCCATCCTCAGCGGCGGTCAGCGATAGATCAAACTTCGCGGTCTTATGTTCGAACGGATAAGCCTCCAACCGCAAGCCTTCCATCTCCAGCTGCCGCAAGTCGGCGTTTTGCATGGCGAACACGGCGTCAAACAGCGGATTGCGGCTCAGGTCCCGCTCTCTTTGCACCTTTGCGGCCAGTTCTTCAAACGGATAATCCTGGCTTTCATAGGCGCCAAGCAGCGTTTGCTTCACTTCGTCCAAGTAGGCTGTATATGTCTTATTCCCCTGCGGGAAGGAACGTACCGCCAGCGTATTGACGAACATCCCCATGATCCGCGCCAAATCGGCATGCGGCCTGCCGGCAATCGGCGAGCCCACCACGATCTCGTCCTGGCCGCTCAGCTTGGCCAACCAACTGCCGAACGACGCCAACAGCACCATGTAGAGCGTAGTTCCCGTATCCTGCGCCAGCTTGCGCAGCGCCCCGGTCAGCGCGGCATCCGCGGTAAAGCTCAGTCGGTCGCCCGCAAAGCTTTGCACCGCCGGACGCGGATAATCCACGGGAAGCTCCAGCACCGGAACCTCTCCGGCAAACTGCTCCAGCCAATAAGCCTCCTGCCTGCGGTACGGCTCCGTCAGCCGGAACGACTGCTGCCATACGGCATAATCCTTATATTGAATCCGCAGCGGGGCAAGCGCTTTCCCCGCGTATAGCGAGGTTATTTCCTCGATCAGCACGCTGACCGATGCTCCGTCGGAGATAATATGATGCATATCGGCCAGCCATAGGTGCTCGTCGTCAGCGAGCTTGATCAGCGCGGTACGGAACAGCGGCGCTTGCTCCAGATCAAATGGAGCTATAAACCGCTCGACGATCCGCGCTGCTTCCTGCTCCTCCGCCTCGATGTGCTCCAGCGTAATTTGAGCATCGCCGCTAATCCGCTGCAGCAGTTCTCCGTCCTCCATGGCAAAAGACGTTCGCAGCGCTTCATGCCGGTTCACCAGCTCACGGAGCGCGGCCTCGAACCGATCGAGCCGCAGCTTGCCCTTGAGCCGTAAAACGGAAGGCATGTTGTAGCTTTTCTTCGCGCCCTCCAGCTGCTGCAATACATACAGCCGTTTTTGCGCCGAAGATACCGGGTAAGCCGCCTGTTTCTCCACCGCGGGAATGACCTCGTATTCCCGCTGCTCGGCCCGGGCAATCACCTGGACCAGCGCCGCGATCGTCGGAAATTGGAACAACTCTTTAAGCGCCAGCTCCACCTGCAATTCGCGGTGAATCCGGGCAAGCAGCGCCATCGCTTTCAGCGAATGGCCGCCGCGCTCAAAGAAGTTATCGTTCACCCCAACCTGCCGAACGCCCAGCGTTTCCTGCCAAATCTCCGCCAGCTTGGTTTCCGTTTCATTGCCCGGCGCCGCATACTCCGCGCAGCGGGAGGCCGCTTGGAGATCCGGCAGCGGCAGTGCCCTGCGGTCCACCTTCCCGTTGCCGGTCAGCGGCAGCGCGGGCATCTGCACGAATGCGGCCGGCACCATGTAAGCCGGCAGTTCCCCTGCGGCATGCTCGCGCAGCTCGCCGTCCGAAAGCGGCCGATCGGCGACGAAATAGGCGCATAGCGTCTTTTCGCCCGCGGCGGTTTCCAAAGCGAGCACCACGGCTTCCCGGACCGCCTCGTGAGCGACCAACCGATGCTCGATTTCCCCGAGCTCGATCCGCTGGCCGCGGATTTTGACCTGTTGGTCGATCCGGCCGATAAATTCGATGCTGCCGTCCGGCAGCCAGCGGGCCAGGTCCCCTGTCCGGTAAATTTTTCCTCCCCCAGCCAGCGGGTGAGCGATAAATTTCTCCGCAGTCAGCTCGGGACGGTTCAAATAACCGCGAACCAGCCCTTCTCCGCCTATACACAGCTCCCCGGCCGCACCGACCGGCTGCGGCTGCAGATTCGCGTCCAAAATATAAACCGAAGTGTTGCTGACCGGTCTGCCGATCGGAATCGCCGCGGCATCCTCAGCCACTTCATCCACCGGATAATAAGTGGCGAACACCGTGCTTTCCGACGGACCGTACATATGCAGGAGCTTGTCCCGGCCGGCGGCAAGCAAGGCTCTCCGCACATGATCCACCGAAGCGCGCTCCCCGCCGAACAGCACCTTGCGGATGCCGCTGAGGGAGTCCGGGCGGAAATCGACGAGCAGATTGAACAGCGCCGTCGTGATCATCAGCACGGAAACGCGTTCTTGCTCAATGACCTGCGGCAGCCTGGCTATATCCATGACGATGTCCTTGGGGATAACTACCAGCTTGGCTCCGTTCAGCAGCGCCCCGAATACGTCAAACATAAAGGCGTCAAACACATAATTGGAAAGGGCCAGCACAACGTCCTCGCCGGTGACCTGCATGTAGTTGGCGTTTTTTACCGTGCGCAAAATGTTGGCGTGCGTGACCATGTTGCCTTTCGGGTTCCCCGTCGTGCCTGACGTGTAGGTAAGGTTCGCCAGATCCCCCGGCTCTATCGCGAACTCCGGCTCCGGATTGGAAGCATCCCCCTGATAAAGCGATTCGTCATCGGCAAACAGATACGCGCCCTCGTATCCGGCCTGCTCGGCCAGATGCGCCAGCGGCCGCTGCGTGAGCAGCAAGGAGGCGCCGCTGTCCGTCAAAAAGTGCCCGATCCGCTGCGCGGGATGCTCCGGGTCGATCGGCACGTAGGCTGCGCCGGCCTTCACAATCGCCAATATCCCCGCGATCATTTCCACCGACCGGTCCACGAGCACGGCAACGACCGCCCCGCGAACAACCCCTTGGGCGCGCAAAGCCCCGGCCAACTGATTCACCCGCTCGTTCAGCCCGGCGTAAGTAAGCAGCATCCCTTCAAAAGCGAGCGCCGGACGGTCCGGCGTCAACGCCGCCTGCTCTTCAAACACCTGCACGATCGTCTTCTCGAGCGGATATTCCGTCACTCCCGGATTGAAGCCGGTCAAGATCCGCTGTTTTTCCTCGTCGGCAAGCCATTCGTACCGTCCGTACTCCAGTCCCGGATCGGCGGCGATGCCCTCAAGAAGGTTTATGTAATGGCCGAGCATACGCCGGATCGTCTCTTCCCGAAACAGCCGGGTGCTGTAATCCATGTCGAGCACAAGGCCCTCCTGTTCTTCCTTGACCTGCAGCGTCAGATCAAATTTGGCCACCCGGAAATTCGTTTCCCGGACCGACAGCTTCATGCCGCCGATTTCCGGAATTTCCGCAAAAGCATTTTGCAAAATAAACATCGTGTCAAACAGCGGATTCCGGCTTAAATCCCGTGGCAGATTCAGCTTTTCCACCAGCCGTTCAAACGGATAGCTCTGATGCTCAAAAGCGTTAAGCACCGAAAGGCGCACATGCTGCAGCAGATCGGCAAAGGTATGGCTCCGCTCCGGTTTAACCCGGATCGCCAGCGTATTGACGAACATGCCGACGATACCTTCCGTATCGGCATGGTTCCGGCCGGCGGTTGGCGTGCCGACGATCATATCCTCCTGCCCCGTATATCTGGACAGCAGCGCGCAATAGGCCGCAAGCAGCACCATGTACAGCGTGGCTCCGCTCTTTTCGGCCAGCCGGTTCAGCTTGTCCTTTACATCGTTGTTCACGATGAACGACACCCGGTCGCCTTCAAAGCTTTGCACCGCAGGGCGCGGACGGTCGGTCAACAGCTGCAGGACCGGCAGCTCTCCGCTCAGCGTCTGCAGCCAGTATTTCTCCCCTTCCGGGGCGCTTTGGGCAAACCGCTCGTTCTGCCACACCGCGTAATCCTTGTACTGCAGCCGCAGCTCAGGCAGGTCGTCCCCGCCATACAACCCGGCCAGCTCATGCAAAATCAGTCCGATGGAAACGCCGTCGGAAATCAAATGGTGCATATCGAACAGCAGCATATGCTTGCTCTCGTTAACCCGGACAAGCCCGATCCGCAGGAGCGGCGCTTGTCCGAGATCGAACGGACGGACAAATGCGGCCATCAAGGCTTCGACCGATGGTTCGGAAGCTTCGGCTAGCGTAATTTCAAAAGGCGCGTCGTCATGCACCTTTTGCAGCGGAATGCCGTCGACGGTATGGAAAGAGGTGCGCAGCGCCTCATGCCGCCCGATCAGCTCGCGGAAGGCCTGCTCAAGCCGCAGGACGTCCAGCGAACCTTCGATCATCGCGATTGCCGGCATATTGTAGCCGATCCCCGCTCCCTCCAGCCGGCTAACGATAAATACGCGCTGCTGGGCAAAGGACAAAGGATACATCTCCCTTGGCGCAGCCTGTTCAATCCCCCGGTATCCCTTGCGGCCCGCCTCGGAAACATACCGCGCAACGGCGTGTACGGTCGGCGTCTCAAACAATACCTGCAGCGGCAGCTCCACGCCCAATTGCTTATGTATGCGGGACAATAGCGTCATCGCTTTCAGCGAGTGCCCGCCAAACTCGAAGAAATTGTCGTAAATCCCGACGCGGGCGATGCCGAGAACCTCCTGCCAAAGATCGGCGAGCTGCTGCTCCCGGCCGGTTCCCGGAGCGACATATTCCGCGCCGCCGGCTGCTGCCGCCTCATGCTGCAGCAGGGCTCTCCGGTCGATCTTGCCGCTTGAGGCGAGCGGAATTTCGTCCAGCTCTACATAATAAGCCGGAAGCATGTAATCCGGCAGTTCGACCGCCAGATGTTTGCGCAGTTCGGAGAGAGCGGCCGGCCGCTCCCGGTTTTTCCAGACCAGATAGGCGCAAAGCTCCGCTCCGCCCTGCGCTTCCGGACGAGCCAGCACCACCGCTTTGCCGACTTCCGGATGCTTGTGGAGCACGGCTTCGATTTCGCCAAGCTCAATCCGGTACCCGCGGATTTTGACCTGATCGTCGATCCGACCGGCATATGCTGCGTTCCCGTCCGGCAGCCACTTGGCGATATCCCCCGTACGGTACATCATTTCACCCGGCACAAACGGATCGGGAGCGAATTTGGCGGACGAAAGTACCGGCAAATTCAAATACCCCCGGCCTGTTCCATCTCCGGCAATGTACAATTCACCCTCCACCCCCGGAGGTTGCAGCCGCCCATAGGCATCCAGGATATAAAAGCGGTTGTTGCCAAGCGGTTTGCCGATTGGCAGATAAACGCTCCCTTGAGTCAAATGGAAGGCAGCTTGCGTAATGTCATAGGCGGAAGCATCGACACAGCATTCTGTCGGCCCATACACGTTAGTGATTGCAGGGGACAGTTCCTCTGAGGCAAACAAATCAAATATGTTGCCGACAGTTTCGCGAGGCAGCGCCTCTCCTCCGATCAGTAAATGGCGCAGACTTAATCCGCGGGACTCATCCGCTGCCGCAGCCAACATTTTCAAATGAGCCGGCGTACCGTCGGTCACTTCGATCGCGTGGTCGCGATAATACCCGGCTAAAGTCCGCCCCTCCGTCACCTTTGCTCGGGGAACAATATACAGCGTATGTCCCAGCAGCAGCGCAGCATAAATTTGCTGAACCGATGCGTCGAAATGAAAAGGAGCGAGCAGCGCCACATGGAGGCCTGGCTCATACGCCTCATATACTTGCCTTTGCAATCCCTCGATCAAATGGCAGACTTGCCGATGCTCGATCATGACGCCTTTCGGCTTGCCGGTCGTCCCCGAGGTATACATGATATATGCCAAATTTCCGGAGCCGGCACTCGGCGGCAAATTCCCGCCGCTGCTCACCCCGGACGTCTCCACGTCTTCAAAGACGATTTGTTCCGATACCGGCAAATCGTATCGGCCGGCCAGCTCCGCTTCCGTCACAGCGATGTTCGCGCCCGAATCCGCGATCATGAACCGGATTCTTTCCTCCGGAAATCCGGGGTCGATCGGCACATAAGCTCCGCCGGCTTTCAGGATGCCGAGCATAGCGATGATCGCCCGTTCGGACCGGTTCAGCAAAATCGCGACCGGCGCGTCCGGCACAACTCCTTTTTCACGCAAAAGACGACCCAGGCGATTAGCACGTTCGTTTAATTCCCGGTAGGACATTTGTTCGCCTTCAAAGAATACGGCAGTCTGCTCGGGATTCCGTGCGGCTTGCCGCTCAAACCAGCCATGCAGCGTCATTTCCCGGTCATATCCCAGACGCGGGCTCCTTCCCTGCTGCAGCAGCCATTCCTGCTCGGCCTGCGGCAGCCATGCCAGCTCCCGGATCGCCTTCTCGGGAAAGGTCAGCGCATGGTCCAGCAAAGTCAATAGCCGGCGGTACAAAGCTTTTATTTCTTCCGGTTCGAATATTTCCGAACGATAATCCATATCGATCATGAGCATGCCCGTATCCGGCCGGTCCTTGACATGGATCGAAATATCGTTCACTTCATGCCCGCTGAACAGGGGCTCGATCATGTAAGAGAGACCTTCCTTTTCCGTCCATAACATGACCTGATATTCGAGCGATATCCCGAACAGCCGGTTCAATTGTCCATGCTTGACGCGCAAATCACTGATCAACTGGTTATAAGGATATTTCTGATGCCGGATGACCGCCAATTGATCCTTCATGATCCGTTTGGCAAAGCTGAGGAAATCCGCGTTCTCATCAACGTGAGCTCTTACCGGAATGGTGGAAACGAACATCCCGAACATCTGTTTTTCCTTTGCGTTCGTACGGTTGCCCATAAACGTCCCCAGAATCGTCTCGGTTTGCCCCGTCGCTCTCGACATATAAATATGGAGAGTGCTTAAAAACAGCGAGAGAACGCTGATCCCATGCTCCTGGCAAAACATTCCGATTTTTTCATGTAAAAAAGCGGGCACTTCTTCCGTCAATCGAATCGCATCCGTCTCGACCAAATAGGAATCCCCTCGTTTGAGAGACACGGTCTCCGGAATGGAATCGAACTGGGCATTCCAAAATTTATGGTCCTTTTGAAACCGTTCGGACTTCTCATATTCCGCTTCGCTCAAAATATATTCCACATAGGAGGGCTGGCTCGTTTGCAGGGCGTCGGTTCCTTTGACCAGCTCCAAATAGCGATCGATGAGCTGATTCCCCAGCAGCACCATGGAAATCCCGTCGGAAACGATATGATGCACTGCCGCGAAAAGCCAAATCTCCGCAGGGCCGATCTTGAAGACGATAAACCGGAACAACTCGCTATCGTAGAGCGCCATCGGCCGGCAGGCCTCCGTTTGCGCCCGTTCCGTCACGGCATCGATATCTCCCGTTTGACGAACTTCCACCCACTCGATATCAAAATCCTCGCAATCGGCAACGTACTGCCGCGGTTCGCCCGCCTCATCAAGCGCAAGCTTAAAGCGCAGCGCTTCATTGCTGTGGACCACATGACGAATGGCCCGGTTCAACATCCGGTCGTCGATCCCCGCTGCGGATTTTAATTTAACGATACCGCTCAAATTTGAAACGCTGGTTTCGGGATAAAACTGCTCGGTATACCAAATCCGTTTTTGAGCATGCGTTAATGGTAAAAAGTGCTTTTGCATAATTACT
This sequence comes from Paenibacillus sp. sgz302191, assembly GCF_057749925.1. Classification (NCBI taxonomy): domain Bacteria; kingdom Bacillati; phylum Bacillota; class Bacilli; order Caryophanales; family Paenibacillaceae; genus Paenibacillus; species Paenibacillus sp. sgz302191. Next base: position 13,638 of record NZ_JBYLHY010000058.1, on the reverse strand, counting down.
CCCCCCATCATGCGAAATAATCTCTTGGTCTTGGAAACTTTGAAAAATTTTAACACCCCAAAGCGAAAAAGGCCCACCCCGAATAAAAGGGGAGCCCCTGTTACCCGGCAACCTGTCGACCATAGCATCTCATCTCTTGTGAAAAAGTAATGCGATGCCTTAGGCCATGGCTTTGCGTCCCTACGTTTCCATAGGTTTGCCTTTGTCGAATATTTGTAGAATTTGTATTTATATAGATATATTTACTTTACATATAATAAAACACTAGGAAAGATATACTAGTTACGGTATTTTAATAAATAATTTTATTAGAGGTTACTAGTAAAATTTACCTTATTTTTTTAGGACGCTCCTAACACGAAAGGCCCGGCTTTATCCGCGCCGGTTCATATAAATTACAAGTAACCGCTTCCAATACATGAATCGACAGCGTTTTTTTCGTTTTTTCGACATCGTTCCAGACCATCTTGCAACAAAAAAATGAGAAAAGCCTCCGCCGGAACCGTCTCGTCTTGAGCGGCCCCGTCCGGAGGCTGTATGTGCTTTTGCAGTTTAAGTAGGGCGGGCGGCTGTAGTCCGCCTATCCAGGACAGCAGGCTTAAACTTTAACCGCCTGTCCGTATTTTTCGGTATGTATCGATAAAAGAGAGCACGTCGACCCGCTTCCCTCTCTTTTTTGCCAATCTCGCCATCGTTACTAGCGTTTTCCAGAACTCGTCAAGCACTGGGGACTCCAGATCGGAGCTTTGCGGCGACGGGCTTACCTGATTTTTGTACAAGCTGCCTTCGTCGGAGATAAGGTACTGAATTTGTCGTTTTTTCCATTGTTCTCCGGTTACATAACTAATCCCGATTTCCCTCATTTTTTTACGGACTGATGTCACGGGGCGGGATAGTTCTTTGGCAATAACAACGGGGGGACACTCGCTGGAAAGTCGAATAAGTTTGTCCAATTCTTGCGTAGACCACGGTTTTTTTGTCATTCGATTCAACTCCAATTCTTCATACTGTATCCTTCGTTGCCTTAAAATGGTTAATGGATTCGCGATGATTTGAGGATATCAAGCAATTGTTAGGGAAGTATGAGTTAACCATAATATTTTGGTATATTACATAACTTTTTCGATATCGTTCGCTATTTTTCTACTTCCCTGGAACTAAAATCGTCCTGATTCGGACACGTTATATAGAAGTAATTTCCAGCAACTCGGGCATATTACGGCCCTTGAAGCCCCATACTAGTCTTATTCGACTATGAGGTTTTCTACCGCGCTGCGTGTTATTGCCGATCAGAATGCCGTTCTACGCCCGCGAATATGAAAAAAGCCCTTGGCGAGCGCTCAAAAAGCGGCTTCGGCAGGGCGGAGATGGAAAACCGGGATCAATTCGTGTACGATGAAAAGGAAACAACTTCAAGACATAACCGGAGGAGAGGGTATCCGTGAAAATGACGATTCATGAATCTCAATTGTTTGTTCAAGATCTGGGCCAAAGCCAGGGAGAAGGGCTCCCGGTCATCCTGCTGCACGGGTTTCCGCTGGACCACCGGATGTGGAGCCGTCAAGCGGATGCGCTTGCCGCCGCAGGTTATAGGGCCATCATCCCGGACCTCGCCGGCATGGGGCAGTCCGCTGTCCCGGCATCCAACATCGCGCTAAGCCGGTATGCCGACGATGTCCTCGCTCTGATGGACAAGCTGGGCATACAAAAAGCCGTCCTTGGCGGTTTCTCCATGGGCGGCTATGTAGTGTTCTCGCTGCTGCGCAAGGCGCCGGAGCGATTTGCGGCGGTTGTGCTGGCCAACACCCGTCCGGAAGCCGACCCTCAGGAGGGCCGCAAAAACCGGATGAACATGGCGGCCTCCCTCTACGAAAAAGGCGCCGCCGCTGCCAGGGACGCTATGCTGCCCAAGCTGCTTTCCGAGGAAAGCCGGCAAACGCAGCCTGAACTCGTCCGGGAACTGAGCGCCGTGATGGACGAGATGCAGCCGGAAGGGCTCGTCCACGCCAGCCTGGCTATGGCTTTCCGCGAGGATTCCGTGGATCTGCTCGCAGCGATCGATGTGCCGGCCCTTGTCATCGCAGGCGAGCACGACCCGATTACGATGCCGGAAGTGATGAAATCGATGGCTGAACGTATTCGCGGCGCGAGCTTTCATATTGTTCCGGGAGCGGCCCATCTGACGCCTATGGAAAGCCCGGAAGCTTTCAACTCGCTGCTGCTCGATTTCCTGAAGTCGGTTAAAGCTTGATCAACTGGTTCATCACCATAACGGCGGCGCCAATAGCCAAAGCCTCTTCGCCGAGATTGCCTTTGCTGAAGACGACTTGATAAGCCGGATAATAGTAAGCTTTACGGATCGCGACCTGTGTGGCGATTTGGAAAAACAGCTCGCCTTCTGCCAGAAGAGGCCCCCCGAGGATCACCTTTTCGGGATGCAAAATGTTGAGCAAGTTGGCAAGCCCGATCCCAAAATAGGTCGCAGCTTCCGTCATGATCTCCACGACCAGGGGATCATTTTTTTTGAGCGCTTCGAGCACATGCCGATATTGCAGCTGCTCCGGATCGTCGACCAGCTGCGAGAGGAGCGTTGCCCTCCCCTGCTTCAGCGCGGAACGGGCCGCTTTTTCAACGGCATACAGCGAAGCGTACGATTCAAGCGCGCCGTAGTTGCCCCCGGCATCGCGGTGCGATACGCCGTCGGTCTGAATGATCATCTGGCCGACTGATCCTTCCATATCCACGGCGCCGTAGATGATCTTCCCTTCCGAGACCATGGAGGAACGGAGGCCGATTCCGGCGTGGACATAAAGCAGATGCTTGAAGCTCTGCGAGCGGTTCACCCACGATTCGGCCAAAAGCGCCGTATTCGCGCCGTTGTCAAGCAAGACGGGCAAACTCAGCCGCGATCCGAGCATGCGGCATATGGCTACGTTCTTCCAGCCGGGAGCCGGGAAGTACGAGGGCTCAAGAATGACGCCCGCGATCCGGTCCAGCGGGCCGACCGCCCCGATGCCCACCCCCAGCACGGCGGATTTGGCGATTCGATGCTGAGCCAGCATCCGGTCCGCCTCGTCCGCAATGAAGCCGGTCAACACATCGGGAGTCATCTCCACCGACATCGCCCAACTGCGCGAATCCAGCTTGTTCATAGCGAGATCGACGAGCACGAGCTTGGAAAGCGTCCTTGAAATTTCCAAGCCGAAGACGTAAGCATAGGCCGGATTCATTTCATATAAAATCGGCCTGCGGCCGCCGGTCGAGATGCCGAAGCCGGATTCGAGAATGAGGCCCTGGCTCGTCAATTCCTCCAACAGCCGCGTCAATGTGCTCACGGTCATGCCGCTTGCCTCCAATAAGTCCGTTTTGGATACGGTCCCTTGACGGCGGATCAACTCATATATTTCTTTTCCTTTGCGGTTCGGAATTCGTTCTGTAATGAATGGCAGATCCAATGCAAGCAGCCTCCAAGTGATAATATTTCTCAATATTTCGCCACAACCCGGGCAAATTCCTTCCTCCGCGCCTGCTTATTTCACTTGACTCCTATCAAAAGCGTATATCCCAAATAACGGTGATACAAATTCATCAGCTCATCGTACTTGGCGGTGAGCTTCCATATTTGCGGATCGAATAAAGATTGCTGATCCGACAAATGAACCGGGTCCGGGTGCTGCACCGTATCCTCCCACATCGTCAGCGGAAACGGCTGAATGCCCGAGTTCCTCACTTGCCCGAAGCCGCCCGCTTCCAGCAGCCGCCCCCATTCATCGGCATTGTGCAAAGCCTTCACGCCATAGAATTCGCAAATAGCTTGCTCGATTTCCGGTTTCATATTCTTAGTGCGAATTACTTCCCGATCGTACAAAGTTCCTCCCGGAACAAGCACTCTGCGATATTCCGGAATCGACGCATCCGCGCCGGCAAAGTTCGTCACCGATTCGACCATGACGACATCGAAGCTGTTGTCATCGAATGGAAGCCGGCAGGCGTCGCCTTCCAGAAACCGCACCTGCACGCCCTGTTTCTCCGCTCTGATTCTGGCCTTCGCAATCATTTCCGGGCGAATGTCCACAGCCGTTACCTCGCAGTCCTGCTCGGCCAGCAAACACGCTGTCCGGCCCGTACCGCAGCCGACTTCCAGCACTTTCTGCCCCTGCCCGATCGGATAGTTGCGAATCTGCTCGATCGTTTCTCCAAATCCTCCGGGATGCGCATTGCCAATCCCCAGTTTTGTCAGCATATCCAGGTAATTAATAGTCCCTGCACCTCCACATGGCGTTTTGACCTCATTTTTACCATATGGAGGGCCGCTGCCTCATGTTCGGGTGTTCCCGCCGATTCGCTAAAAAAGGGCAGCCGCCCAACCCGGACTTGTTCATCCGGGCGGGCGGCTGCCCCTGCGCTCGGTCAGGGGACAGCCCAACCGTTCGGCACAACTTTTTGCGTGTCTTATTTTTTGCCGCTTCTGAAAGCGTCGAATTGCTTTTGTTTTTCGGCGATAATTTTGTCGATGCCCGCCGCTTTCATTTTTTCCTGATATTTAGGAAGCGTTGCATCCAGATCAATGGAGCCCGTATCGAGTGCTGCATCGAATTCTTTTTGCACGTTTACGGCGGCGGCAATTTGCGTTTTCACAGGCTCGGAGTTGAACGTAAAGCCGAATCCGGGAGATTTTTTGCCGCTTTTGTTAAACTCTTTGAATTTTTCCCACTTTTGCGGATCTTCATTATCGAACAAGTAGTTCAGGAATTGGTTGCCGAACTCCCAAGCAACGCCCGGCGCGTAGTTTTTGGCGGCATCCGTCGCTTTGATGATGTTGTCGGAAACTTTCGTGTAATGAACGCCTTCGATACCGAAGTTGAGCAGGTTGTTGATTTGTTTGTCCGTATGCAGCATGTTAATGATCATCATAGCGCGAGCAGGGTCTTTGGACGTTACGGAAATACCCAGCATCGCTCCCATAGTATCTGTAATGGTGCGCGAAGTCATCTCAACTTGGCTCAGCTTGCCTACTAGATTGGTAGCATTTGCCATTTCACTGTCTTTACCCGGCTTTAACGATGAAGGTACCATGAATACGTTGCCGGATTTCATAGCATCCTGTCCCGACAATTGCGTTGTCGCAGCATCTTTGTTAATATACCCTTTTTGCATGTAGTCACGGGTTACTTTAATAATTTCCTTGTAGCGCGGCTCATCCCATTTTGGGATAATAGTCGTGCTGTCTCCGTCTTTCAGGATGACGCCGGGAACTGTGCTGTCGCCAAGGGCATCATACTGCGCTAAATAGTGACTGTTCAGGTTGTCGCCGTCTCTTAAAAACAGCGGAGTCATTTCCGGCTTCTTCTCTTTAACCGTTTTCAAAATCGGTTCCAAATCTTGAATCGTTTTCACTTTGCTCAAGTCGATGCCAAGCTCTTTGGCTACGTCAGAGCGGTACACGACGCCGCCGGATGCTGCCAGCTCTTTGTTCGTCGGCACGCCGTAGTTTTTGCCGTCGATTTTGGCCCCTTCTAGGAAGGCCGGATCCAACGTCTCGGTAATGCCTTTGCCGTATTGGTTGATCAAATCGTTCAGAGGCAGCAGCGCTCCTTTGCCGACGTTGACGGCATGTCCGTTCCATTGAGCGGTGAACAGGATGTCGAACTGCTCGTGGGATGCGATCATCAGGTTCACCTTGTTATCCCATTGCCCCCAATCGATCGGCATCAGTTTAATTGTAGCATTGATCTTCTCCTGCAAAATTTTGTTCATTGCCGCTTCCACTTTCGCTTGATCCGGCTGAGCGGTTCCCGGATAGACCAGCTTAACCTCATACGGCTTCAGATCGGAACCGGATGCCGCTTTCGTTTCGGCCGGCTTGTCGCTGGAAGTCGGTGCAGGCGAACTGCTGCCAGAGGAACCTTGATCCTTGGCACATCCAGCCAACACGAGGGACAACGAAAAAACCATCATGAGCAAAACTAGTGCGCTTTTACGAGCTGCTTTCATTCATGTGAGCCTCCCTTTTCTTCTTTGGATTTATGCTAATCCGGTTTGTTTATTCCCGGCTTAAGCCAACTTTAAATTCCATTTCGATCTTATATTTCCATCTATGAAGACAAGAATCTCCCTTATTTCTTCGCCTGCGGCTAATTACCCTTTTATCGCGCCTACGGTAAGCCCTTTTTTGAAGTATTTCTGGAAGAACGGATAAGCAAATACGATCGGGCCGATTCCGAGCACCGCCATGGCCATGCGCACTGTCTCCGTAGGCAGATTGAGCATGCCTCCCGCCTGGGCCAGCCCTTGGCTCGCCTGTACGTTGGATGACAGGAACTGAATATCCAGCATCGTTTTGTACATCAGGAATTGCAGGTTAATGTTCTTGCTGCCCGATATGAAGACGAGGCTTAAAAACCAGTCATTCCAGTAGTTGAGCACCTGAAACAGCGCCACGGACGCCAGCACCGGCAGCGAGAGCGGGATGATGATTTGGCTGAAAATGCGAATCTCTCCGGCCCCGTCGATTTTCGCCGCTTCTATGAGCGGAACGGGAATCGAATTGGCGAAAAACGTTCTCAGCAGCAGGACGAAAAAGGCCGATACGAGCAGAGGCAGCATAAGCGCCCAGATCGTATTTTTCAAATCCAGCATTTGCGTGTACACAAGGTACCAGGGAACAAGTCCGCCATTGAACAGCATGGTGAAGAACATAAAGAACGAGAAAAAGTTTTTATGCGGAAAATCGTTTCTGGATATCGGATACGCATACAAAGCCATCATAATGAGGCTTATGCCTGTCCCCACTGTAGCAAGAAAGACCGATATTCCGAAAGAACGCAAAATTTGATGCCAGTCTTTGAACATGAATTTGTAAGCTTCAATGCTCCATGCTTTCGGAATGAAGTTGTATCCGTGGATCAACACTTCCTTCTCATCGGAGAACGATACGATAATGACAAGAACAAGCGGCAGTATACAGGCTAACGTATATATCCATAGAAACAGGTTGACCAGGAAATTCGCCGTGTCGGACAATTCGTTGGGGCCGCGCTTTCTGGCCGTCCGCCCGCTCAGCTTGACAGTTGCTTGACTCATGACAGCCACTCCTTTTAGAATAGTGCGTTATCTTTGCTTACTTTTCTCACAAACAGGTTCGTAGCCAGTACGAGCACAAAGCCTACAACAGACTGGTACAGCCCGGCCGCCGAGGACATTCCGATGTCGCCCATCGTCAGGAAGGTCTGATACACATACGTATCGATAACCTGGGTTGTCGGGAACAGCGCGCCGGCATTTTTCGTAACCTGAAAGAAAAGTCCGAAATCCGCATAAAAAATTCTGCCTACCTGAAGGAGCGTCATCGTCACCATAACCGGCGTAATCAGCGGCAGCGTAATCTGGGTCACTTGTTTCCATTTGTTAGCGCCGTCGATGAGAGCGGCCTCATAGTACTCATTGTCAATTCCCAGTATAGCCGCCATGTAAATGACCGTGTAGTAGCCAATATTTTTCCACATATTCACAATCGGCAAAATAACGGTCCAGTATTTGGGAGCGGTATACCAATCAATCGGCTCTATGCCGAACTTCGGGAAAAGCACCGTGTTGACAAAACCGTGTTCGGCTCCAAGGAACGCGTAGACCAGATAGGCCACGCACACCATTGATAAGAAAAACGGCAAAAACATCGTGCTCTGGTGAAACTTGGACAAAAATTTGTTGCGCATCTCATTGAACATAATGGCAAAGGCAACCCCGACTACCAGGTTCAAGATGATGAACACCGCATTATAGCTGATAGTGTTGCGCGTAATGACCCAGGCGGCTTCGCTGGAAAACAAATACTTGAAATTGTCAAAGCCTGCCCAGGGGCTTCCCAAAATTCCTTTGGTGTAGTTGATGTTCTTGAATGCTATCGCTACGCCGAACATCGGGATGTAATTGTTAATGATCAGCAGAATAGCTGCTGGAGCCATCATTACATAAAAAATCCAAAACTTGCGAATCGTCCGCAAAAAAGAAGGCTTTGCCTGGACTTTGCTCGATGTTTTCATAGATGCGCTGCGTGTCGCTGCAATGTTGGCTGTTTCACTCACGGCTCCGGTTTCCCCTTTCCTTATCTTTATATACCCTTATTGTAGGATTTTCTGGAAAAGGCATCTATCTGTAATGTGACTCTTTGAGCACTAATGTGACTTCATCGCCGCTGCAGCGGGGCGCTATTCGCTCGTCCCGTGGAAGCTCTTGCGGTATTCCTGCGGAGACAGGCCGGTATATTTCTTGAACATTTTGGCGAAAAAAGAAAAATGCGAATAGCCGGTTTTCTCGGCTACGTAGCTGATTTTGTCGTTCGATTCGGCCAGCAGCTTTTTAGCCTGCTCCATCCTCATCTTGAGCGTATACTCAGAAATGGACAAGCCCGTCTCCTTCTTGAACAGCCGGGACAAATACGCCGGATTCAAAAACACGGATGCCGCGATTTCCTCCCGGCTCAGTTCCTCGTGCAAGTGCTCGTCGATATACTGACAGACCTTGCCGGTTACCGCGGATACGCCTTTAAGGCGGCTGTTCATATAGTCGCAGCCGATGGAAGCGATGCGCACGGCCCAGTTTCTGAGCTGATTGACCGATCTCGTGGCGCCGGTATAATCCTGCAATTCCTGCGACGGGATCATTTCGTGCACCGAAAGCCCCTTTTTATGAAGAACATGGTACATCAGATGCAAAAAGCCGTAATAAAAAGCTTCCACCGACTCGGAGCCGACCTCTCCAGCTTGCAAGCGGTCGATAGAATCCTGGATTCGCTGCACCAGCTCCGCCTTTTTACCTGCTTCCAGAAGCACGAACCAGTCCGTAAATGCCGGCGTTTGCTGCCTGCCGGCATGAGAATCGGCGGCATCCGCCGCCAGCAGCACGCAATTGCTCCTCATCACGTTGTTTCTTTCAAAGCTGAACAAGTCGTTTACCTTGCGGGTCAACTCCATAATTTTGCCGGTGCCGCCTAAATAACAGGACAAGCTGCATTGAAAATACCGGTTGCACGCCTGAATGTAAGCCTCGCACTTTTCTTTTACCCTCTTCATGGCGGCCTCGCCGCTATCGGGATGATAGAGCAGAACCAGACTCGAGCCGTTGTCCTGGATGACGCAGCCCGGCTGATCCTCCACAATCAGCTCCGCGGCCGCCTTCCGGATGGCGTACTCCATAATTTCCTCGTCTCTGGCGTTCAACTCCTCCTTCCAGTTCTCAACGCTGATCAGAATCGGAAGAACCGTGCTGTCCGCCTGCAGCGGCAGATCGTACATGTGAAAGCTGCGCATCAGCTTGTCCTCGTTCAGAGGCATTTTGCCGCTGATCAATTCCTGCCAAAACTTTTCCACCAGAACCGGCCGTTCACTCACCCAATGGCTGTAGTACGTTTTGTAAGTTTCATGAAACTCCGACTGCTCCTGATCCATTCTGATTTTCTCCAGAGCGTGCTTGACGATTTCCTTCAACCGGTCATGATCGACAGGCTTCAGCACATAATCGAAGCTGCCCAACCGAATAGCCTGCTGTGCATACTCAAAATTGGCATGCCCCGTCAAAAAAATCGTCTCCGTATGCGGGGAATGGGACCGTACCCAATTTTGCAAATCCAGCCCTGTCGCGCCGGGCATTTCAATGTCGGAAATCATCACATCGATTTTGGCCGCAGCCAGAATGCCGGTCGCTTCGCTTACATCGAGCGCTTCGTATACATGGGCGATCGGAAGATCCGACCAATCGATTCCTACGGAAATCCCTTTGACCGCTATTTTTTCGTCATCGACAACGAGCAAATTAAACATACGCGCTTTCGTCCCTTCACTTGATATTGGAAACGGCCGGGAGCCTGATCGCTACAACTGCGCCATGGTCGGCCCGATTGTAAAAACGGACATGCACCTGATCGCCAAAATTCATCCGCAGCCGATGCCGTACATTCCATACGCCCAAATGATCGTCCCCTGACTGCTCCAAATACTGCTCCGAATTTAAATTGTCCAGCATCTCGCTGCTGAAGCCGTCCCCGTTATCCATAATCGTCAATGTAAAAAAGTCGTCAGGCATTTCCGCATCAGGCGCTGCCGCAACCGTAATATGAAAGCTGCCGTATTTTTTGGTAAATCCGTGGATGACCGCATTCTCGACAAAAGGCTGCACAATGAGCGGCGGAATGCAGGTATCCGCATATTTGTCCGGCACCTGAATATCGAACGTCAAATGGTCCGGATATCTCATCACCTGAATTTCCAAATAATTGCGGATATGCTGAATTTCATCCCTCAAAGCGAGCGTTGTCCGGTTGGTCCGCATAATAAAGCGGAAATAATCGGCCAGATGCAGCGACATTTTTTGAACCGACTTCGTATCCTTGAGCGCCGCCAAGTTGTAAATAATGTTCAAACTGTTCATATAAAAATGGGGATTGATCTGCACCTGCAAATGCTTGAATTCAGCCTGCTGAACTCTGATTTTTTCCTCGTACACGCTGATTTTCAAATTCTCGATTTGATCCACCATGTTGTTGAACGTTGCGATCAGAAAGGCAAATTCCGTCGAATTGCCTTCGTTTAAGCGGACTTTCAGCTCGCCTTGGCCGATTTTCCGCATTCCTCTTATCAACTGGGTCAGCGGCTTAAACAGAATGCGCTGCAAATACAGCAAATAAATCGCCAAAACAAATGCCCCGCCAAACGGCAAAAAATAAATGACAACCTGCAAATAAGGCAAATTTTTGAGCATATTTTTTTCGGCAATGATGAGTATGTAATCGAACTCCGCGTGCGTGGAAGCCTGTCTTACGATCAAAAACTGCTCTTTCTTTTCCTCATCCCGCACGACATGATAATCAGGTTTGGCAGGCAGTAATTGATCCTGGATTTGACTGAACGTATCCATCGCAAAAAAACGGCTGGAAAGCGGCGCTCCCTCTTTCGAAATCGCCATCGTACCGCCACCGCTCCCCGTATCCCAATTGCTCAGCGGCTGTACCAGACTGTTCATTTGAATAAGGATACCGATCGTAAACCCGGCGCCAAGCTCCGAATTGCTCTTCACCAAGTACTTGGTGCCGTCCGCGGAAGACAGGATTGACCAGCTGCCGTTAACGTTCGTCTTGACCGCCTTGCTGTTATCGCTTTCAGCTAACAACTGCTTAACCGTTTGAACCCGGTCATAGTAGTACGAATTTTCCCGGGTTGCGACTAACAGATCGCCGGTCGATTTGGAATATACGAAAAAAGTATTAATCAAACTGTAAATATCGATTTGTTTCGTCAATTTATTGTACAGCCTCTGCTTGGCGAGCACATATTCATCCGCATGCTCATCGTATACGATCATATTGATCACGTCGGGGTCGCTATACAAATGGAGCAAAAAATTGTCAAACTCTTTCAACGTGTTGTCGGTATCAAGCACATACTGTTCCAACAGCTTGCCGTAATTTTGCGATATTTGATCGCGTACGACATTCATCGAATACACATTGTTGAAAATAAGAAAAATAACCAGCGGCGCCACCACAAGCACGAAGCCGACAAAAATTTTGAAACGCACAGAGTTCATTATTTTCAAATGCATCCCGCCTCGCTTGTTTTCCTGCTAACACTTTCGAGTTCCTTGCTGCATTCTCCTTTAACGAGCCTCGGTTACTTACAAGCGACTACTAATTATACGGGAATTGGAAACGGCGCTCTACCATTGAATCGAACGTACATAGCACTTTTATTACTTTATAGCGTCAACAAAAAGAAGACCCCTGAAATCCAAAGATTTCATGAGTCTTCTATGCAGCTCCTCTCCAGCATCTCGCCGCGGCAAATTCATTCCAGAGAGCTTTTGTTTTGGCATGCAAACAAGGATAATAAAAACAAAAAAATTCCTAAGGATACACTCCATTAGGAATTTCATTGTAAACATCGATACCGGCGAGAGGACTCGAACCTCCACGGTTTCCCACTCGATTTTGAGTCGAGCGCGTCTGCCATTCCGCCACGCCGGCAAATAAAAATGTTGCGAGTAAATCATGGTGCCGAAGACCAGACTTGAACTGGTACGGTAGTCACCTACCGCAGGATTTTAAGTCCTGTGCGTCTGCCGATTCCGCCACTCCGGCTTGAATGTGGAGGCGCCACCCAGACTCGAACTGGGGGTAAAGCTTTTGCAGAGCTCTGCCTTACCACTTGGCTATGGCGCCTTAGTGTAATGGAGCGGAAGACGGGATTCGAACCCGCGACCCTCGCCTTGGCAAGGCGATGCTCTACCCCTGAGCCACTTCCGCATATCGTACTGGGGATCTAGGATTCGAACCTAGGCATGACGGAGTCAAAGTCCGTTGCCTTACCGCTTGGCTAATCCCCAATATGTAATTCGATGAAATAAATGGGGCGATCGATGGGACTTGAACCCACGAATGCTGGAGCCACAGACCAGTGCGTTAACCCCTTCGCCACGACCGCCATAGTTTAAAATTGGCAGGGGCAGCAGGAATCGAACCCACACCAAAGGTTTTGGAGACCTTTGTTCTACCTTTAAACTATGCCCCTAGATAAGAAAATGGAGGCTGATGGATTCGAACCACCGAACTCGAAGAGAACAGATTTACAGTCTGTCGTGTTTAGCCACTTCACTAAGCCTCCGCAAAACTAAACCTTAATCGGGATCACCGAAAAAGTAATGGTGCCGTCGAGAGGACTTGAACCCCCAACCTACTGATTACAAGTCAGTTGCTCTACCAATTGAGCTACAACGGCATATTAGGTTGTTCATGGTGGCTCGGGACGGAATCGAACCGCCGACACGAGGATTTTCAGTCCTCTGCTCTACCGACTGAGCTACCGAGCCTTGCACTTTCATGGTTAAAAATGGCGGAGCCGACGGGATTCGAACCCGCGGTCTCCTGCGTGACAGGCAGGCATGTTAGGCCTCTACACCACGGCTCCACACTAGATAAAACGCCACAACCTTCAGGAGGTTGGTTGCGGGGGCAGGATTTGAACCTGCGGCCTTCGGGTTATGAGCCCGACGAGCTACCGGGCTGCTCCACCCCGCGTCGATATATGGTGGAGGCTGACGGGATCGAACCGCCGACCCTCTGCTTGTAAGGCAGATGCTCTCCCAGCTGAGCTAAGCCTCCATGGGATATTGGAATCAACTTCGCAAATTCCTTTGCATGATGAATCCTTATGACCCGTAGGGGATTCGAACCCCTGTTACCTCCGTGAAAGGGAGGTGTCTTAACCCCTTGACCAACGGGCCTTGATAGCATATTACTTCATTTACTGCGAGTTGTAAAGTGGCGGAGAGAGAGGGATTCGAACCCTCGAGACGCTTGTGACGCCTACACGATTTCCAATCGTGCTCCTTCGGCCAACTCGGACACCTCTCCATAATGTGGCTCCCCGAACAGGACTCGAACCTGTGACAACTCGATTAACAGTCGAGTGCTCTACCAACTGAGCTATCAGGGAACAGTATTCAATTCAAGGTTTGTTCCTTGAAAACTAGATACGAAACTTGCGTAAAGTGTGAGTTAAATTGTATAGGTTAAGCCCTCGACCGATTAGTATTCGTCAGCTCCACACGTTGCCGCGCTTCCACCTCGAACCTATCTACCTCGTCGTC
>NZ_JBYLHY010000057.1:0-26543 GCF_057749925.1 Paenibacillus sp. sgz302191 | reverse complement strand
TCAATAGGCCATCGACTTTTTAGCCCATTTGCCGGAAGTAGCAAATGGGAAAATAAGTATCTAATAACTCAAAAAGAAACTTAACCATTTTAATCCAGTCGATGTTAGCTTCTTTGCAAAGCTAGTGGGAAAAACCTGCACTTTTGCAGGTTTTTCCAGTGCCAGGCCGTCCTTGCGCCATCCCGCTACAGCGACGCAACCCGTGCTGGAGAGGCATGGGTCGTGGGGCGGCCGCTGCCGCTTTGCGGCTGTCAAGTTTTCGCCATACCGGCGGCTGCCGTATAGGCGGTTTCTTTTTCGGCATTTTTCCCCTATCTGGAATATTTTGTGGGCAAAACGTCAACACTGTTTAGCAGTACTTCAAGCTGCAATTTGCGGTCTTTGCTTCATACATTTCCAGGAGGGGTAGAATGACTATGCTTAAAAAAGGGCTTGTGAGTTTGATGTGTTGGCAGCTGCTCGCGCTGCTGCTGATGCCGGCGGCTTTTGCCGAAGAAAAGAAGGCGGAGCCGGTCGATTTGGCGCCGAACGCGCAATCCGCCGTACTGATGGACGCAGACACGGGTACGGTCATCGTCGATAAAAATAAGGACGCCAAGCTGCCTCCGGCGAGCATTACGAAAATTATGACCATGCTGCTGATCATGGAGGCGCTCGATCAAGGCAAAATCAAAATCGATGAAAAAGTCCGGGCTTCCGAATATGCGGCTTCCATGGGCGGATCGCAAATTTTTTTGGAGCCGGGCGAGGAAATGACGGTCCAGGAAATGCTCAAAGGCATTGCGATGGCTTCCGGCAATGACGCTTCCGTTGCAATGGCCGAGAAAATCGCCGGCTCGGAGCCAAATTTTGTACAAATGATGAATGAACGCGCACAGCAGCTTGGAATGAAAAATACGCATTTTTCAAATTGCAACGGGCTGCCTGTGGATAACCACTATACAAGCGCCCAAGACATCGCGACGATGTCGAGGGAACTGCTCAAGCACGATGAGATTACGAAATTTACCGGGGTATATCAGGACTATTTGCGCAAGGATACGGCCCATCCTTTTTGGCTGGTGAATACGAACAAGCTGGTTCGGTTTTACACGGGCGCGGACGGCCTGAAAACCGGCTATACGAGCGAAGCCAAGTTCTGCCTGTCGGCGACGGCCAAGCGGGACAATCTACGCGTCATTGCGGTCGTGATGGGCGAACCGAACACGAAGACGCGCAACGCCGAGGTTACGAAGCTGTTCGATTTCGCTTTTGCCCAGTACACCAATTATCCGCTGTTCAAATCCGGCGACGACCTGGGCAGCTTTAGAATCAGCAAAGGCGAAGTCACATCCCTGCCTCTCGTAGCGAAGCAAAACTACAGCATTTTGATGAAAAAAGGAGAGCCTTCGCAAAATATCCGGCACGAGCTGCAGATCAACCCTAATCTGAAGGCGCCGATCCGGGCGGGGCAGTCTATCGGCAAAATCGTCGTATACAACGGCGAAACCGTGATGGCCGAGTATCCGCTGGAATCGCCGCTTGCCGTCAATAAAGCGTCCTGGTGGAAGCTGTTCAAACGGACGACTTCCAACCTGTTCCATACGAATTAACGGCCGGAATCACGAATAAACTCGCTTTTTTACTAGTTTTAGCGCTTTTCTTCTAGTTTTGTCGGGTGGCAGGAACTTCCACTTCCTTTGTAGAAATCTAGTCTTCATGACTGGGAAGGAGTGAGCAAGGTTGAGCCTGCAAATTGAATTCGAGCAAGGCCGAAGAGCGCTGATTGTCAGATTGAAAGGCGAGCTGGATCATCATACGGCAGACGGCGTGAAAGCGAGGATGGAGGAAGCGATCGCCAAGGAAGATACGCGCCATGTCATTCTGAGCCTGAAGGAGCTCTCCTTTATGGACAGCTCGGGCTTGGGCGTCATTCTCGGCCGTTATAAGCAAATAACGGGCAAGGGCGGCAAAATGGTCGTATGCGACGTAACCCCCGCTGTATATCGCCTGTTCGAACTGTCCGGTTTATTCAAGATCGTATCGATACAGGACAACGAAAGATCTGCGATCTCCAGTCTGGAGGTTGCGCTATGAGCGATAAAAACTTTATGACGCTGCAATTTTCCAGCCGTTCCGAGAATGAGGCTTTCGCCCGGGTAGCGGTGGCTGCGTTCGTCTCGCAGCTGGACCCGACGCTCAACGAGCTGACCGACATTAAGACGGTCGTCTCCGAGGCGGTGACGAATTCGATTATTCACGGCTATGACAACCGGCGCGACGGGGTCATCACGATTACGACCCAGATCGAGGACGACATCGTGCATATTACCGTCGAGGACAGCGGTTCGGGCATCGAGGATCTGGAGCAGGCGAAGCAGCCGTTGTACACCTCCAAGCCGGAGCTGGAGCGGTCCGGAATGGGCTTTACGATTATGGAAAATTTCATGGACGAAGTGGAAGTTGTGACGGCTGTCGGAATCGGAACCAAAATTAAAATGATGAAGCGAATTGAATCTAAAAAAGCTTTATACAATTAGGGGTTTGATATATGGACGTCGATTTGAAACACGCCTCTCACAGTTATTTGGACGACAGTGAAGTCAAACGGTTAATCGCGCTCAGCCAATCCGGAGACGGGCTTGCCCGAGAGACACTTGTTAGCTGTAACATCCGACTGGTTTGGTCTGTAGTTCAACGGTTTTTGAACAGAGGATACGAAGCCGAGGATTTGTTTCAAATCGGTTGTATCGGACTGCTGAAGTCGGTCGATAAATTCGATTTATCGTATGACGTTAAATTTTCCACCTATGCCGTGCCGATGATTATCGGGGAAATTCAACGGTTTCTTCGCGATGACGGAACGCTGAAAGTGAGCCGTTCGCTGAAGGAGCTGGCGAATAAAATCAGGAAGACGAAGGATGAGCTGTCCAAACGGCTCGGCAGGCTTCCGACGATCAAGGAAGTGGCCGAAGAGCTGATGATTACGGCGGAGGAAGTCGTCTTCGCCCAGGAAGCGAACAAGCCGCTGTCGTCGATTCATGAGACGGTATTCGAGAACGACGGGGACCCGATCACGCTGATGGATCAGATTTCCGACGATTCCGGGGAAAAGTGGTTCGAGAAGCTGGCGCTCAATGAAGCGATAGGCACGCTTTCAGAGCGGGAGCGACTCATCGTCTACCTGCGGTATTACCGCGACCAGACGCAATCGGAAGTGGCAAGCAGGCTGGGCATTTCCCAAGTGCAGGTGTCGCGGCTCGAAAAGAAAATTTTACAATCGATCAAAGATCAGATTGCTCAATAACCGCCGAAAACGTTCTCCTTTGCGAGGGCGTTTTTTTTGTGCGCGGATGCGTAGTTTACCTGCGGCACAATCCGCCACAATTCGTCAATTGTTTGGGTTTGTTTGGGTATAGATTCCTGATTTTAGGTCAATTGCCTTGCTCATTAGAAATCAAGTAAGATCTTGCTTACATAGTGCCGTTTCCGTATAATTTAACTTGCATAATCCAAAAAAAGTAAAGTAGGTGCCGAATGAGTGACGTAAAAATGAGTATGTATCCGAGCACCCAAGTATTGGACGAAAGCGCGGTTTTAGCAGCAATGGAGAGGTCACTGGCCATGATCGAATTCGACACTCAAGGAAAAGTGCTGTGGGCCAATGATAATTTTGCTCGGGCAATGGGATATGATGCAGCCGAAATGCCCGGATTGATGCATCGGCAATTTTGCACACCGGCGTTTGCAAACAGCTCGGAATACACGGCGTTTTGGAGAAGTTTGAACAGCGGGCATCCCGTTCAGGAAAAAATATTGAGGGTCGACAAAGAGGGGCGTCTTCTCTGGTTTGAGGCTACGTATACTCCGGTTTTTGATACGGAAGGCAAGGTGCAGGCCGTCATAAAAGTGGCTACGGATATTACGGCCCGGGAAAATGCCGCCACCCAAGTGACAAGCGACCTGCGGCAAATGGCCGAAGATCTCTTGAACCGCGCGGAAGCGGGGATTTCCCGAAGCCATGAAATTGCAGCGGCCATTGAACGGGTCGTTAAGGAATCCATTGAACATACGCAGGCGCTGCAAGTGCTGGAAAAGAGAGCCGATGAGGTTCGCGGCATTTTGAAGACGATCCGCGATATCGCATCGCAGACGAATTTGCTTGCCTTGAATGCCGCGATCGAAGCCGCCCACGCCGGAGAGCACGGGCGCGGCTTTAACGTGGTAGCCGATGAAGTTCGGAAGTTGGCCAAGCAGACGGAAGATGCGGTGAAGGAAGTGAATGCCAATCTGGAAGGCATCGCCGCCCAGGTTGGCGAAATCGCCAAGGGGACGAAACGTTCGCAAACGGTCATCGCCGACAGCCGTCAGCGCATCGAGCAGGCCGTCGGAGAATTTACCGGCATCGGGCAAGCCGCGCGCCAGCTTGACCATCAAGCGAAGGCGTTGGCGGATATGCTGCAATGACACGAAGCAAGCTGAACTATCACCGCGCCCGAATGTTATGGGAGTTCCGTAAATAAAATTTAAAATGCACGTAAAGAAAATGTCCCCGAATACAAAAAGGGGACATTTTTATTTAAATAAGACATGAATAACGAACTAGACAAAAAATGACAAATTACGAGTTTGTCCAACATTTGACAAAACAATAGGTAAATAGTAACAACTTTAGACTAATTTTGTTAACAAATAAATGACTTGACCGAAAACAATTCTCTGGGATAACATGGAAATGTCAGAAAATACCTAATACCCAATAATAAAGGAGAGAGCAAATGAGCAAGAAATCTTACAACATATTGGACGTAATAGCATCATATTAGTTGCAATGGAATTATTTATGAATTATCGTTTGTCATTTGCAATGGGTGTGAAATTGGCGATTGTGTGAGCAAAGCCGGCCTCAGGGCGCAGGTTTTTAAAATATTTTCGTAAGAACGGTTCGAACAACGATTCACATGGAAAAGGAGGATACCGATTTTCATTGGCGGTTCTGGAATTCCTGCGGCCGAATATGAAATATAGAATGCAGGTGCAAGCGAAATCATAGCACTATCATAGCACTGGAGGGAATTTATACACTTATCGTTGCGGTTTCGGGTAAAAGCGGATATGGAACATATTTATTGTGCGTTAGTACTGGGATAAGTCTGTCTATTTAACCGGACAGCATCATCCTGAAAAAAAAGAATAGGGGAGTGTTCCATGAATTTGTTTTCACAACTGAATTCCTGGGTTTTTCATGCCAATCCGCAGTCGAATGCAGATATGCGATTGTTTTGTCTGCCTTATGCCGGCGGAGGCGCATCGCTGTACAGAGCTTGGGGCAGAACATGGCCCCGGAACATTGATGTTTGCCCGATTCAGCTCCCGGGCCGCGAGAATCGCGGGTTGGAGGAGCCTTTGGCGGATCTCAAACATGTCGTGCAAACGTTAGCCGGAGTGCTTCAGCCGCTGCTGAACAAGCCGTTTGCGCTGTTCGGGCACAGCATGGGCGCTTTACTCTGCTATGAACTTGCACAGGAGGTGAACAAGCGTTACGGCGTAAGCCCTGAGCGGCTATTCGTTTCGGCCTGCACGGCTCCGCAACTTCGTGTAGAGGAGAAAGAGGTGCATCTGCTGCCGGAAAAGGAGTTCAAGGAAGAGCTTCGCGTCTTGAACGGGACGCCCGACGAACTGCTGCAAAACGACGAGCTGATGGAAATTTTGCTGCCACGACTGCGGGCCGACTTTGCCATCTGCGAAACTTACCGTTACAAGGCCGAGCTGCCGGTTTCTTGTCCGGTAACCGTGTTCGGCGGTTTGAAGGATACCGGCGTTAGCCGGACGGGTTTGGAAGGATGGAAAGAGCGGGTAAGCGGTCCGTTTGCTCTGCATATGTTCGAGGGAGACCATTTCTTTATTCACGAAGAACTCGAATCTCTCAAAGCTTACATGCTGAGGGACCTGGCGGAAACCCGGGTTTTGGTTCCCGCAACCGGGCGGGAAGCTGTTTTACACAAAATTTAGACACGCTTGCTTCACGATATGATAGTATCTATTTGTATTAAATCCCATAATATCAAAAATATTACTTCTAAGATGCGGCATGGATGAATGCGTCAAAAAACAATTGAAACCAGCGGAGGGTGCGGTGAAATGAGTATTTTTGAACAATTGGAGTCCAATGTAAGATCGTATTGCAGAACTTTTCCAGTGACATTCGACCGGGCAAAGGGGGATTTGTTATATTCGGATAACGGGCGCGCCTATATTGATTTTTTCGCTGGCGCGGGCGCTTTAAACTATGGGCATAATAACGATTTTATAAAAGACAAAATGATTGACTATTTGCAAAAAGACCGCATCATGCACGGTTTGGATATGTACACGAAAGCGAAGGAGGAATTTATCCTATCTTTCTCCGAGCGCGTACTCCAGCCACAGCATTTGAACTACAAGCTTCAATTTTGCGGCCCGACCGGTACGAACGCGGTGGAGGCGGCGCTGAAGCTGGCGCGGAAGGTGACGAAAAGAACGGGAATTTTCGCATTCATGGGAGCTTTCCACGGCATGTCTCTCGGCAGCTTGTCGGCCACGAGCAATAAATCGCTGCGGGCCGGTGCGGGTATGCCGCTCGATCAGGTCACGTTCATCCCGCATCCCGGCAACCCATACGGAAGCGTGGATTCCCTGGCGTATATGGAGGAAATTTTGCTCGATTCGCATTCCGGCATTGATAAGCCGGCAGCCGTTATCATCGAAACGATCCAGGCGGAGGGCGGTGTCAACCCGGTAAGCCCGGACTGGTTGAGAAGCCTTCGGGAGCTGTGCAGCAGACACGATATATTGCTGATCATCGATGATATCCAGGTGGGATGCGGCCGAACGGGCTCGTTCTTCTCTTTTGAACATGCAGGAATCGTTCCGGACATGGTTACATTGTCCAAATCGATTAGCGGTTACGGGCTTCCGATGTCGCTGCTGCTGCTTAAACCGGAATTGGACGAGTGGGGGCCCGGCGAGCATAACGGAACATTTCGCGGGAACCAGCTTGCGTTTGTCGCCGCCCAGGCAGCGCTGGAATTCCGGGACCTGGTTCAACTGGACGAGCAAGTGAAGAAGAAGGAAATGTTCGTAAAATCGTTTCTTGAGAATGAAATCAAACCTTTAAATCAAACTATTTCCATCAGAGGACAGGGGTTAATTTGGGGCATTGACGTTTCCGGCTTTGCGGACGAAGCGACGGCGAAGCTTATGACCAACTTGTGCTTCGAGGACGGTCTTATTATCGAGCGCGCCGGTAGACAGGATACCGTAATCAAGCTCCTTCCACCGCTAACCATTTCGATGGAAAACTTGAAAACCGGCTGCGAAATTATTAAACACGCCATGCAGCGGGCAGTCGGCAAACTTGAGTTCGTAAACAGTTAATTGTGTGAATAAGGTATTTTCAGTGATCGGGGGAGTACCACTTTGACCAAACGCATACCGGTATTTCGCAGATTAATACGTTATGTCAAACCGTATTCTTTCTGGGTCGCAGTTACGGTAGTTGCATCGCTTATTTTGGCTGCATTAGACATTGTGCTCGGCAAGTATATCGAACGAATGGTTGACGGGACGGTCGGTTCACTAACTGAAATTGTGTTCTTGATCTCAGGAATGATTGTGATCGGTCTGCCTTTCAGGTATCTCATCAAATACGCTTCGGCCAGATTCAGCGTGAAGGCGCTGCGCGACTTGCGGAGTGAATTGGTGGGCAGAATCAGCCGCCTGCCGGTTGAAACCGTTGAACGCAATTTATCCGGCGATCTGGTCTCCAGATTGACGAACGATACGGGAGTGCTGCAAAACTTTTTTATTCAGCATTTTGCGAATTTGTTTTACTTGCCGATCGTTTTTGCCGGGGCGTTGGTCATGCTGCTGCTCACAAGCTGGAAGCTGGTGCTTTCCACGCTCATCCTGCTTCCGGTCGGCATGGCGATCGCCGCTTTGTTGACGAATTCCATGCGCTCTTTTTCCGAGAAAGTGCAGCAAAATATGGGTCAGCTCAATGCGCTTGCCCAAGATGCGGTCTCAGGCCTTGCCGTCATCAAGGCGTTTCAGGCGCAAGCGTATTTTTTTCAAAAATACAGCAACCTGATGAGGGACACCGTCCAAATGAGCTTGCGTCTGGAAAAAAGGTATGCCGCTCTCGGCCCGATAGCGATCTTCTTTCTTGCTGCGCCTTTCGTATTTGTTATCGTATACGGCGGCCGTTTGATCGCGCAGGGCGAGCTGGATGCCGGCGGCATCATTTTGTTCCTGTACCTGCTCGGTTTTATTTTGCAGCCGGTCAGTATGGCTCCGACCATGCTCGGGCAAATTCAGGAGGCCTTGGGTGCCGCCCGCCGTTTGTTCGAAGCTTTGGACTGGCCCGTGGAGGCGGATGGGACGCCTGTGCAGGAAGCCGATCTTACGGGCGATCCGGTCGTTTTCGACAACGTATCCTTTAGCTATGACGGGCAGACGAACGTGCTGAACGAGGTAAGCTTCCGGCTGCGGCAGGGGGAAACATTGGCGGTCGTCGGTGCGAGCGGAGGCGGCAAGAGTACGATTTTCAAGCTCCTTTGCCGTTTTTACGAACCGGAACAAGCCGGCAGTGTGAAATTGTTTGGCCGCCCGCTTTCCGACTGGAAGCTGTCCGAACTCCGTTCCTGCCTGTCGGTTGTCGCACAGGACACGTATTTGTTCCCGGTCACGGTGGCCGAGAACATCGGTTACGGTCGGCCGGACGCCACGCGGGAGGATATCATTGCCGCAGCGAAAGCGGCGAACGCGCATGAGTTCATTATGCAGCTGCCAAACGGCTATGACACGCTTCTTGGCGAGCGGGGCGGCGGCTTGTCGGGAGGGCAAAGGCAGCGCGTCGCCATCGCGAGAGCGTTTTTGAAAAAAGCGCAGCTGCTGCTGCTGGACGAGCCCACATCCGCGCTCGATACGATGTCCGAAGCATTAGTCCAGCAAGCTTTGAAGCAGTTGATGACGAACACGTCGGTTATCGTCATCGCGCACCGCCTTTCGACGGTGAAGCAGGCTGACCGCATTGTGGTCCTCGATCAAGGGACGATTGCGGAGAGCGGAACGCACGACCAGCTGCTTGAGCTTAACGGCGTGTATAAAAAGCTCTATTTGCATCAGCTTTCCCTTACGGAAACGGAGCCGGAAGGCGAAGAAAAGTCTCGAGAAAGGGGGGCTGCTTATGCCGTTCCGTCAGGCCTTCGCTGATTTTCGCCAACTGATGTCATTTATTAAACCTCAACGAAACATGTATGTTACAGGGCTTGTCGGGGACAGTTTCGTGAATGCGAGTCTGACGATTGTGATGTCCTTCGTCATCCAGCATTTGCTTAATTATGCGCAATCCGGCCGAACGGACGAGCTTACGCGGGCGGTGCTGCTCGTTAGCGTGTCCGTGGCGGCGCTAAGTCTTTTGTCGCCCCTGTTCAGCTATTTATTTCTCCGCAGTATCAAAATAACGCTTGGTCAAATCCGCACGAGGCTGTTCGGACACATTGGAGAGCTTTCCTACCCGGCTGCGGAGCGCCGTCATTCAGGGGACCTGCTTTCCCGTTTAACCAATGACGTGCAGACGATCGAGCAGACCTACAACGAGCATTTGAAATCGATCGTATCCCAAATCATTACTTTTGCAGGCTCAATCATGGTGCTGATCGTTGTCGATTGGCGCTTCGCTTCGGTGCTGATCGTGCTCAGCCTGTTCACCGTGCTTTTCAATACGCAGTATGCAAAGCCGATGCGCAAAATCAGCGATAAGCTGCAGCTTCAAATGAGCGCATTTACGGAGCGGATGGGCGACTTGATCGCCGGATTGCAGGTCGTCAAACTGTTCGGTTTGTCAAACAGGGTGGGACGGCGCTGCGAAGAGATGAGCGAAGACATCTGCGAGTCAGGCATCAAGCAGGGGCACCAGTCCGGGCTGCTTGAGGCGGGCAACTTCCTAATCCAGTTTCTGAGCATGGGCGGCATGCTGTTCATCGGATTGTTCCTCGTATCCAAACAGCAGTTGGAGCTGGGTGTGCTTGGTCAAATCGTTCATTTGCAAAGCAACATTTCGCGTACGTTTTTTCAGCTCGGAGCGGCTGTAGCGTTGATACAGAACTCTTTTGCCGGCGCTGCGCGAGTCACGGAAATTTTGCAGGAACCGACAGAAGGGGAGCATGCGAGGAGGCAGGTTCTGCCTGCCGATCCGGATAAAGGTTCGATTGCCGATGTGACGGGCGGAGAGCCGGCGGCTGTTGAGCTGAGCGGCATTTCGTTCGGCTATGAGGCCGAGCGGCCCGTGCTTCGCGATTTGACTTTGAGCGTGCATGAAGGCTCCGTAACAGCGCTCGTCGGTCCGAGCGGAGGCGGCAAAAGCACCATAATGAAAGTATTGCTGGGGCTGTATCCGCCGAGCGGAGGCATGCTGAAAATAAACGGGAAGCCGGCGGCGCAGTATTCGCTCGAAGAGATCAGAGGGCGGATCGCCTATGTGCCTCAGGAGGCGTTCCTGTTTCACGGCACGATCGCCGAAAACATACGCATCGGCCGGTTGGATGCCGGCGACGATGAAGTGGAGCGGGCGGCCAGGGCGGCCAACGCGCATTCGTTTATTGCCGAGCTCCCGGACGGCTATAACGCTGTCGTCGGCGAGCGGGGAGCCAATCTGTCCGGCGGCCAGCGTCAGCGGATCGCCATCGCCAGGGCGCTGCTGAAAGATTCGCCGATTTTATTGCTGGACGAAGCGACCGCTGCTTTGGATCCGGTGTCGGAGCACGAAGTCCAGCTCGCGCTGGAGACGCTCATGGCTAACCGAACGACGCTTGTGATCGCTCATCGGCTGAAGACGATCGAAAAGGCGGATTCAATTTGCGTAATTGCCGGCGGCCAATTGGAAGAACAGGGCACACATCAAGAACTGCTGGATAAGGACGGCTTGTACGCCGAACTTTACAACCTGCAATTTCATTCGCATTCAGAGAAAGAGCCGGCCTAGGAGTCTGTCCGACGGGTTGCTTTTGTGCAAACCTTCTACGGAGTTCCTCGGACAGACTCCTCACACATAGAAGGGGCTGTCCCTGGATTCCATCTTTATAATTTGACAGGAGTGTGCGTGCGTATCATGAGTCGTGAATTAACTAGCAAAAAGCGTGTCAGTCCCAAATCGCGTCAAACATTTGCATTAACACAACCGCAGCAGCGCATCTGGTACATGGATATTATGAATCCCGGCACAAGCATCTCGACGGTGACGGTGACGGTCCGCATTCGAGGCCGCTTCGACGCCGATGCGTTGACTCGCGCCATTCATGAAGTGATCCGGCAAAACGATGCATTCCGCATCCGGATTACTACCGTTAACGACAATCCGCAGCAGTATATGGAGCCGTTTTCGCCCAAGGAGATTCCCTGGGTCGATTTCTCCGGCGAGGACGATAGCGTTCAGTCCGCATTAGCGTGGGTATCCCGGCACATTCGGCAGCCGATGGAAATGGTGGAAGCGGATTTGTACGAGTTCGTCATTTTGAAAATCAGCGATGACGAGCATTGGTATAACATCAAAACGCACCATATCGCAACAGACGGCGTCTCGACGAATGCGGCGGTCAACTGGATTACGCAGTTTTATTTGGAATATTTAAAAGGGGTAGAGCCTGGCGGTGACAAGCGTCCGGCGTATATAGACTTTTTACAAACGGAACAGGACTACGAAGCATCGGAGCGTTATCAAAAAGATAAAGATTACTGGTTCGAAAAATTCCGGACTTTGCCGGAGGCGCTCGGATTAAAGCTGTACAATCCCGTCGCTATGAGCACGGAAGCGGTCAGAGCGACAGTGCAAATGTCCGATGACATGTTTCAAAATGTCAAAGACTTTTGCGCAAACAACAATGTGAGCTTGTTTACGTTTTTCCTTGGCGCGTTTTATATCTACATGCACAAAGCAACCAATCTGCAGGATATTGCGATCGGAACCGCATACGCCAACCGGACAACGAAGAAAGAAAAAGAAACGCTGGGTATGTACGTCAGTACGGTCGCCACACGCGCATATGTCGAGCCGGCGGCCAAGCTGACGGCTTTCCTGCAAACCTTAAGCAAGGAACAGGCGGCGATTCTTCGCCATCAGCGCTATCCGTACAACAAGCTGATTCAGGACTTGCGGGAAATTCACAACTATCAAGATATTCAGCGGCTTTTTGGCGTCAGCGTTCAATACCGGACACTCAGCTGGCTGGAGAACGAAGAGATCAGCTATCAAGTGGACACCCCGTTCGCCGGGCATACCGGCAATGACTTCGATGTCCATATCGTGGAAATGCTCGACGATCAGCAGTTTCTTTTGCATATCGACTATAGAACGCAGTTGTTTGACGAGGACGAAATCGCACAAATTTTCAAACAGTATTTGACGATTGTCGAACAAATCACGCAGCAGCCGGAGAGCGCAATCGAGCAGTTGTCCCTGATCGGCAAAGAGGAAGCGGACACGGTACTTACTGTGTTCAACCGGGCCGACGTGCCGTACGCCAAAGACAAAACGATTCACCAATGGTTCGAAGAACAAGCGGAACGCACGCCGGATCATGCGGCCGTCGTCTTCGAGAACGAGCGTTTGACGTACCGGGAATTGAACGAGCGGGCCAACAGGCTGGCCAGGACGCTGCGGGCCGAAGGCGTCGGACCGGACCGGTTGGTCGGACTTATGACGGACCGGTCCCTGGAAATGATCGTCGGTATTTTGGGGATTTTGAAAGCGGGAGGCGCCTATATCCCGATCGATCCCGAATATCCGGAAGAACGGATCCGCTACATGCTGGAAGATTCGGGAGCCGGGCTGCTGCTTATCAAGGAGCATTTGCGGAATCAGGCGGCTTTCGGCGGGAAGATTCTTTCCCTGGACGACGTCGGCGTGTACCATCATGACGGTTCGAATTTGCAGCACATTGTACAATCGGACCATTTAGCCTATGTCATCTATACATCCGGAACGACCGGCAGGCCGAAAGGGGTTATGGTCGAGCATCACGGGCTCGGCAATTTGAGAACTTTCTTCGAACAGGACCTGCGTATCGATGCGAGCGACCGGATTATCCAATTCGCCAGCTTTTCATTCGATGCTGCGAGCTGGGAAACTTATATGGCTTTATTTTTCGGCGCTACGTTATACCTGCCTTCGTCTTCGGTCATCTTTAACTACCGCTTGTTTGAAAATTATATGACCGAGCATGGAATTACCGTTGCGACATTGCCGCCGACCTATGCGGTTTATTTGGAGCCTGAGCGTTTGCCAAGCTTGAAGAAGCTCATTACGGCCGGTTCGGCTCCTTCCGCAGAACTTGTTCAAGCATGGAAAGATCATGTAGAGTATTTCAACGCCTACGGTCCGACGGAAGATTCGATTTGTTCAACCCTTTGGGCTTATCAGGAGGAGCTGAGCAGCCAGAAATTCGTTTCAATCGGCCGGCCGATATGCAATCACCAGGTTTACATCGTCGATGCGAACCATCATCTGCTGCCTGTCGGCGTGGCGGGCGAGCTGTGCATCGGAGGCGAAGGGCTCGCCAGAGGGTATCTCCACCGTCCGGAGCTGACCGAAGAGAAGTTTGTGCGCAGCCCGTTTGTGCAAGGCGGGCGCATGTACAAAACCGGAGATTTGGCCAGATGGCTGCCTGACGGCAATATCGAATATTTGGGACGGATCGACCATCAGGTCAAAATTCGCGGATACCGCATCGAACTGAGCGAGATCGAAGCGCAATTGATGAAAGGAAGCTCCATGCAGGAGGCTGTTG
This sequence comes from Paenibacillus sp. sgz302191, assembly GCF_057749925.1. Taxonomy (NCBI): domain Bacteria; kingdom Bacillati; phylum Bacillota; class Bacilli; order Caryophanales; family Paenibacillaceae; genus Paenibacillus; species Paenibacillus sp. sgz302191. The sequence continues at coordinate 12,741 of NZ_JBYLHY010000057.1, read as the reverse complement.
TTGTCGCTTTGGATGACGAACACGGCCAGAAGCAGCTGGCGGCTTATTTTGTCGCGGGCACTCAGGTGCCGTCCGGCGAATTGCGCGCGCTGCTGGCGCAGGAACTTCCCGCTTACATGATTCCGTCTTACTTCGTGCAGTTGGAACAAATGCCGCTTACGCCAAACGGAAAAATCGACCGCAAAGCGCTGCCGTCGCCGCAGGAAAGCGCGCAAACCGGTACCGAGTACGCTGCGCCCCGCACGCCGATCGAGGAAATGCTCGTTTCGATGTGGCAAAAGGTACTGGGTGCGGCATCGGTGGGCATTTACGATAACTTCTTTGAGCTTGGCGGCGACTCGATCAAGTCGATACAAGTGTCTTCCCGCTTGTTCCAGGAAGGATACAAGCTGGAGACAAGAGATTTCTTCCAGCATCCGACGATTGCGGAACTGAGCCCGAGGGTGCAATCCGTGCACCGGACGGCCGACCAGAGCGAAGTCACAGGCGCAGTCAGGCTGAGTCCGATCCAGCGGTGGTTCTTTGAGCATCAAACGAGCGATACGCATCATTTTAATCAAGCGCTGATGCTGCTGCGCAAGCAAGGTTTTGATGCAGCCGTCCTGCGTAAAACGGTGCAAAAGATCGCCGAGCACCACGACGCGCTGCGCCTCGTTTTCCGCCAAGGGGCTGGCGGCGAATACGAAGCGCGGAACCGCAGCTTGAACGAAGGCGTGCTGTTCAGCCTGGACGAGTACGATTTTCGCGACGCAGCGGACTGCGGTTCGCAAATTGAAGCCATAGCAAACGAACTGCAAGGCAGCTTCGATTTGAGCGAAGGCCCGTTAATGAAACTGGGCTTGTTCCACTGCGCAGACGGAGACCATCTGCTGGTCGTTATTCACCATACGGCGGTTGACGGCGTATCGTGGCGCATCTTGATGGAAGATCTGGCCAACGGCTATGAACAGGCGGCCAAAGGAGAGGAGCTGCGGCTTCCGCTTAAGTCGGATTCGTTCCAATTGTGGAGCGAGCGCCTGGCCGAGTATGCGAACGGTCCGGACATGGAATCCGAACTGGCCTACTGGAACGGCAAGCTTCAAACGGGCATGCCGTCGATTCCGAAGGACAGGGACGAGGAACACAACGCTGTCAGCGACAGCGCTACCGTGACCGTGGAATGGACAGAGCAGGAAACGGAGCAGCTGCTGAAACACGTCCATCGCGCCTATCGCACGGATGTGAACGATTTGCTGCTGACGGCTCTCGCCTCGGCGGTACAAGCCTGGTCCGGCTTGGAGCGAATCGCCGTCAATCTGGAAGGGCACGGCAGAGAGGATCTTTTTGCGGATCTTGACGTATCGCGGACGGTAGGCTGGTTTACGAGCCAATATCCGGTCGTGATTGACATGGATCCGGGCCAGGATGTGACGAAGCGGATCAAGAACGTCAAGGAAGAGCTGCGCCGCATTCCCCGCAAAGGCATCGGCTACGGCATGCTGCGTTACTTGAGGGGGAATGGCGAACTTTCGCTTTCGGCAGGCCAGCAGCGTCAGCCGGAGATCGGATTTAACTACCTGGGCCAGTTTGATCAGGATTTAGCCGGCAGCGGCCTGGAATTTTCGCCTTATTCCGTAGGAGCTTCCGTCGGCGGGCAAGCCAAAAGGCATGCTGCGCTTGATTGGAACGGCATGATTTCCAAAAGCGTGCTGACCTTTACCGTCAGCTATAGCATAAAGCAGTATGAGCATGCAACGGTCGAGCGTTTGGCCGGACTGTTCCGCGAAAGTCTTCGCGTTATCATCGCCCATTGCCTGTCGCAAGAGCGCACGGAGCTGACGCCAAGCGATGTCACGCTGCAAGGCTTGACGATCGAAGAGCTGGAACGGTTTACCGAAGCGAGCCGTCCTGCCGGAGAAGTGGAAGATCTTTATCCGCTTTCCCCGATGCAGAAAGGGATGCTGTTCCATTCGTTGATGAACCCGCAATCGGGATCTTATTTCGAACAAGCTTCTTTCGATTTGCACGGCGCATTCCATACGGAAATATTCGAGCAAAGCCTGGATTCGTTGATCGGGCGGCATCCGATTCTGCGGACGAATTTTAACAACAGTTGGAAAGATCAGCCTGTACAGGTCGTATTTAAACATAAAAAGGTGCAATTCCGCGTCGAAGATTTGCGCGAGCATGAGGAAGAGCAGCGCCAGGCGCTCAAAGCGGCAGCCATCGAGCAGGACAAGCGTCAAGGCTTCGATCTGACGAAAGATACGCTCATGCGCGTCACCGTGCTCAGAACGGGCGACGAAAATTACTATGTGCTCTGGAGCTTCCATCACATTATTATGGACGGCTGGTGCTTGCCTTTAATGGTGAAGGAAGTGTTCGATACGTACTTCGCTATATTGGAGCGCAGGCAGCCTGTACTTCCGGAGGTCGCGCCTTACAGCACCTACATTTCGTGGTTGCAAACGCAGGATAGCTCCGAAGCGGCCGACTACTGGCGCGCCTACCTGGAAGGATATGAGCAGCAGGCTGTGCTGCCCAAGTCCGATTTGGTCCATCGCGAAGAAGGTTATGCTGCCGTTAAACGCACATACACGATAGGCCGTGAGCTTACCGGACGAATGAACCGGACGGCGAGAGGGCAGCAGGTGACGATCAATACTTTGCTGCAAACCGTTTGGGGCGTTATGCTGCAAAAATACAGCAACAGCCGGGATGTCGTCTTCGGCAGCGTCGTGTCGGGCAGATCGGCGGATATCGCCGGCATCGAAACGATGATCGGGTTGTTTATCAATACGGTGCCGGTGCGCATACGCTGCGAAGCGGAGACATTATTCGCCGACCTGCTGAAATGGAACAATGAACAAACGCTGGATGCGCGCGAATTCGAAACGTTCCCGCTTTATGAGATTCAAGCTTTAACGGAGCTCAGGCAGGACCTCATCAACCATATCATGGTGTTCGAGAATTATCCGGTCGAGCTGAATATGGAACAGTCCGGCAGCAGCGGTGAAGCCGGCTTTACGATTGCCAACGCCGCAATGAGCGAGCAAACGAATTACGATTTCAATCTTTGCGTTACCCCGGGTGAAGATATCCGCATTGACTATGAATACAATGCGTTGGCTTTTGACGAAGCAAGCATTGCGCGCATTCATGGACATTTGCTGTACATGCTGGAGCAAATTGTCGACAATCCGGCACTCCCTGTGTGCGAGCTGAAGCTCGTGAACGCGCAGGAGATGGCGGTGGTCGTAGACGCGTTCAGCGGCAAGGGCGCCGAGGGAGAAGAGCTGCTGCTTGAAAAACCGTTCTGCGCCTACGTCGAAGAGCAGGCGCAAAAAGCTCCCGGGCATATCGCCGTCATCTATGCCGGCAAGCAGCTGACTTACCGCGAATTGAACGAGCGGGCGAACCGTCTGGCCGGCAAATTGCGCGATCTGGGCGTCGGGTGCGAGACCGTGGTAGGGATTCTTGCAGACCGCTGTGCGGAGTTGGTCGTTGCCTGTCTGGCTGTCTGGAAAGCGGGCGGGGCTTACGTTCCGCTGGATCCGGATTATCCTGCCGACCGCATTCAATTTATGCTGGAAGACAGCGCTGCGGCTGTGCTTTTGACGCAAACGCATTTGCTGCATGTGGCGCAGTCCGGGCAGTCCGGCGAGCAGCAGGCTTCGCGCGCGGTTCTTTGCCTCGACGATGAAGCGAGTTATACCGGCGACCCGGCTGACCGGCCTTCCGTCAATGAGCCGCACGATTTGGCTTATGTGATCTACACTTCGGGTACGACGGGGCGTCCGAAAGGAGTGATGATCGAGCACCGCAGCTTCGTGAATACGGCGGTTGCCTACCGCAGGGACTACCGGTTAACCGAGTTCCCGGTCCGTCTTTTGCAGCTCGCCAGCTTCTCCTTTGACGTATTTACCGGCGATATCGCCCGGACGCTTTTGAACGGCGGGACGATGGTTATCTGTCCGAAGGAGGACAGAATCGATCCGGAACGTTTATACGGGTATTTGCGCGATCACCAGATTACGGTTTTCGAATCGACGCCTGCACTGATCGTGCCGTTTATGGAATATATGGCAAATAACAATCTGGATATTTCTTCCATGGAGTTGTTGATTACAAGCTCGGACAGCTGCAGCGTGCTGGATTACCGGAAGCTTCAGGAGCGTTTCGGCGGACACATGCGCATTATTAACAGCTATGGTGTAACCGAAGCGGCCATCGATTCCAGCTTCTACGACGAGCCATTGGCGAAGCTGCCTGCATCCGGCAGCGTGCCGATCGGCAAAGCGCTGCTGAACGCCCGCTTTTACATTCTCGACGCGCATCTGAATCCGGTGCCGGTCGGCGTGGACGGCGAGCTGTGCATCGGCGGTCCTGGCGTCGCCCGCGGTTATTTAAACCGTCCGGAGCTTTCGGCCGACAAGTTTGTCGCCAATCCGTACAAGCCTGGAGAAAAGCTGTACCGCACGGGGGATTTGGCGCGTTGGATGGCGGACGGCAACGTGGACTTCATCGGCCGGATCGACCATCAGGTGAAAATTCGCGGATACCGCATTGAGCTCGGCGAAATTGAGTCGGCCATGCTCCGCTGTCCCGGCGTCCGTCAAGCCGTAGTGACCGATCTGACGGATGAACGCGGAAACAAATATTTGTGCGGCTACGCCGTGCCTGAGCAAGATGGCGATCTCGCTTCGCTGCAAGCGCATCTCCAGCAGGTGCTTCCGCCTCATATGGTGCCGGCGCGCCTGATGCTGCTGGAGCAAATTCCTTTGACGCCGAACGGCAAAGTGAACCGCAAGGCGCTGCCGGTTCCGGAGGAGCCGGTTCATGCCGGCGGCAGCTACGAGGCTCCGCGTACGGCCGTGGAACAGACGCTTGCCGCGATTTGGCAAGACGTGCTGGGCGTGCGGGCTGTAGGCATCCGCGACAATTTCTTTGAGCTTGGCGGCGACTCCATCAAAGCGCTGCAAGTTTCTTCCAGGCTGCTGCAAGCCGGCTACAAGCTGGAGATGAAGGATTTGTTCCAATATCCGGCGGTGGCGGAGCTGAGCCCGCGCATTCGTCCGGCCGGCCGCATCGCCGATCAAGGCGAAGTAACCGGAAGCGTAGCCGCTACGCCGATTTTGCGGGCGTTTTTCGAACAGCAGCATGGCGATGCGTACCATTACAATCAGGCCATGATGTTTTACCGCCGGGAAGGCTTTGACGAAAAGGCTTTGCGCCGGGCAATGGCAAGCATTACCCGACATCACGACGCCCTGCGGATGGTAGTGCGGGTAAATGAACAAGGCCATGAGCTTTGGAACCGCAGCGTTCGCGAAGGGGAATTGTTCACTTTAGATACGTTTGATCTGAAGCATGAAACGGGAGCGGATACCTCCGCAAAAGTAGAAGCTTTGGCTAACCGAATTCAATCCGGCATTCAGCTGGAAGCGGGACCTCTTGTCAAGCTGGGGCTTTTCCGCTGTACGGACGGGGATCATTTGCTGATGGTCATCCATCACGCGGTTGTCGACGGCGTTTCGTGGCGGATTATTATCGAAGATCTCGCAGCGGGCTACGATCAAGCCGTTAACGGAGAGGCGATCCGCCTGCCGCAAAAGACGGATTCCTTCCAACTTTGGTCGGCAAAACTGCTCGACTATGCCAACAGCGCAGCCATCGAGAGCGAGCGGGCGTACTGGGAAGGGGTCAGCCAAACCGAGGTTGCTCCGCTGCCTAAAGACAAAGAATGTCCCGTTACGCTGCTCAAGGACAGCGAACTGCTGATTGTCGAGTGGAGCGAGCTGGAGACGGAGCAGCTCTTGAAGCCTGTTCATCGCGCGTACAACACGGATATGAACGATCTGCTGCTTACGGCGCTCGGTATGGCTGTTAAGGATTGGAGCGGAATCGGTCGCCTTCTGGTAAATCTGGAAGGTCACGGCAGAGAATCGATTATACCTGACATCGATATCGCCCGCACGGTCGGATGGTTTACAAGCATGTTCCCGGTTGTCATCGATGTCGCAGGCACCGGGCAGCTTTCGGAATCGATCAAGCAAGTCAAGGAAGGGCTGCGTCAAATTCCGCATAAGGGAATCGGCTACGGCATTTTGAAATATTTGAGCGGCCAAGGTTCCACGCGCGAAGCCGGACTGTCCGCGAAACCGGAAATCAGCTTCAACTACATGGGGCAGTTCGATCAGGATTTCGCGCACAGCGGCCTGATGAAGTCGCCGTTCGCCGAGGGCGATCACGTCAGCGGCAATGCGTTTTTGGAGCATAACCTGGATATTAACGGCATTGTGACGGGCGGCGTCCTGCAAATCATCATTCGTTACAGCAAAGGACAATACGAAGCCGGGACGATGGAACGTTTTGCGCAATCGTTAAAAGCGAGCGTCCGGCAGCTGATCGAACACTGCTTGTCCAAAACGTCGGCAGAGCTGACCCCTAGCGACGTGTCGTTCAAAGGTCTGACGATCCAAGAGCTGGACAAGCTGCAAAAGCAAACGTCCCGCCTCGGTGAGGTCGAAAATGTATACGCGCTGACGCCAATGCAAAAAGGCATGCTGTTCCACAGCTTGATGGACCCGCAGCTTGGCGCGTATTTCGAACAGGCAACCTTTGATTTGTCCGGAAGTTTTGATGCCGAAGCATTCCGGCAAAGCCTGGATATGCTGGTGCAAAGGCATGAAGCGCTGCGCACGAACGTTTACAGAGATTTCGCCGAAGAGCCGGTGCAGGTCGTTTTCCGCAGCCGTAAAGGAGCCCTTCATGTGGAGGACCTGCGCGGGCTGGAGGAAGCGGAGCTTCCCGCTTATTTGGAGGCGTTCGCCAAAAAAGACCGCGAGCTGGGCTTTAATTTGGAGCAGGACACGCTGATGCGGGTAGCGATACTGCGTACGGGCGAAGAGCGCTACAAATTCGTCTGGAGCTTCCATCATATGCTGATGGACGGCTGGTGCATGTCCTTGATGACGAAGGAAGTGTTTGACAGCTACTTTGCCATTTGCGGCGGCGCGAAGCTGCAGCTTCCGCCTGCGGTTTCTTACAGCCGGTATATCGAGTGGCTTGCCGAACAAGACCGCGACCAGGCGGCCGCGTATTGGAGCGAATATTTGCGGGATTGCGAAAGCCGCACGGCGCTGCCTGCCTCACTGCCTGTATCGGCTTCAGCGGAAGGCTACGAAGCGGCGAGACTCGATTTCAGTCTCGGACGCGAATTGACGGGCCGGATCGAACGGCTGGCGAGAGGGCAGCAGGTGACGGTCAATACGCTGATTCAAACCGTCTGGGGCATTGTTTTGCAGCGCTACAACCATCACCGGGATGTCGTGTTCGGCAGCGTCGTTGCCGGAAGACCTGCGGAGATTCCGGGCGTGGAAAGCATGATCGGCTTGTTCATCAATACGATTCCGGTGCGGATTCGCTCGGAGGCGGGCGAAGAACTGCCGGCGCTGCTCAGACGCGTTCAGGAGCAGGCGATTGCGTCCAACCGGTATGAAACGACGCCTTTGTATGAGATCCAGCATTTGTCCGAGCTGAAACAAGAGCTGATCGGCCATATCGTCGCGTTCGAAAACTATCCTGTCGAGCAGGAGGTCGAACAAGTCGGAAAAGATAGCGCACACCGCTTCTCCATCGCGAACGTGCAGTCGACCGAGCAAACGAATTATGACTTCAATCTGATCGTTATGCCTGGCGAAGACATTCTTATGCGGATATCCTATAACGCTTTGCGCTTTGACGAGGCGGATATTCAGCGGATTCGCGGCCATATCGCGCAGGCGATGGAGCAGATCGTCATCAATCCGAATGTCCGGGTGGATGAGCTGGAAGTCGTCACTCCGCAGGAGAAAGCGCAACTCGTGGGCGGGTTTAACCCTGCGCCATCGGCATATCCGCGCGAACGGACGCTTCATTCGTTGTTCGAGGAGCAGGCGCTCAGGCATCCGGACCGTACAGCCGTCGTTTTCGGCGCGGAACAGCTTACTTACGCCGAGCTGAACGCAAGAGCGAACCGCCTGGCCAGAACGCTGCGGGCGTCGGGCGTGCAGACGGAAGACTTCGTCGGTTTAATGACCGAACGGTCTTTGGAGATGATTGTCGGCATCCTCGCCATTCTGAAGGCCGGAGCGGCATACGTCCCGATCGATCCCGAATACCCGGAAGAGCGGATCCGCTTCTTGCTGGAGGATTCCGGCGCCAAAGTGCTGCTGCTGCAATCCCGCTTGCTGGAACAAGCGGCGTTTGAAGGCAAGCTCGTTCTGCTCGACGACGCATCGTCCTATGAGGAGGACGGCACGAATCTGAATGCGGCCGATGACGCCGGCAGTCTGGCCTATGTCATCTACACGTCGGGTACGACGGGCAAGCCAAAAGGAAACTTGACCACGCACCGCAACATTGTTCGCGTCGTCAAGCAGACCAACTATATCGAAATCTCCGAAGAGGATATCGTGCTGCAGCTGTCCAGCTACGCGTTTGACGGTTCGACCTTTGACATCTTCGGCGCGTTGCTTAACGGCGCGAAGCTTGTGCTCGTTTCCAAAGAACATTTCCTGGAAATGGAAAAGCTTTCGGATTTGATCGAACACGAGCAAATATCGGTCATGTTCATCACGACGGCGCTGTTTAACGTCTTGGTAGACGTGAACATTCAAGCGCTGCGGACGGTTCGCAAGGTGCTGTTCGGCGGCGAACGGGCATCCGTCAATCACGTGCGCAAAGCGCTGGACTTCCTCGGCGCAGGCAAATTGCTCCACGTGTACGGACCGACCGAAACGACCGTATTCGCAACGTTTTATCCGGTAGACCATGTTAACGAGCATGCATTGAGCCTGCCGATCGGCAAACCGATCAGCCACACCTCCGCTTATATCGTCAGCCCGGGCGGCACGCTGTGCCCTGTCGGGGCAGCGGGCGAGCTGCTCATTGCCGGCGACGGCGTGGCCAGAGGGTATTTGAACCGGCCTGACGTGACGGCCGACAAGTTCACGGACAACCCGTTTGTTCCCGGCGAGCGGATGTATCGGACGGGCGACCTTGCAAAATGGCTGCCTGACGGCAGTATCGATTTTGTGGGACGGATTGACGCTCAGGTGAAAATTCGCGGCTACAGGATCGAACTCGGCGAAATAGAAGCGCGGCTGTTAAATATAGCGGCAGTTCAAGACGCTATTGTTCTCGCGAGGGAAGATGCAGGCGGACAAAAATACATCTGCGCTTACTTCGTGGCCGATAGCGAGCTGGGTGCCGGCGAGCTGCGCAATGAAATGGCCAAAGATTTGCCGGCTTACATGGTACCGGCGCATTTCGTGCGGATGGACGAATTCCCGCTCACCGTCAACGGCAAAGTAGACCGCAAAGCGCTGCCGGCCCCCGAAGAAGGGCTGGAAGGCGGAGCGGACTACGCGGCACCGCGTACGGCTGAGGAGCAAACGCTGGCCGCTGTATGGCAATCCGTTCTCGGACTCAAACAGATTGGCATTCATGATAATTTCTTCCATCTCGGCGGGGATTCGATCAAATCGATCCAAGTATCCTCGCGCCTGCTGCAGGCCGGCTACAAGCTGCAAATCAAAGACCTGTTCCAGCATCCGACCATTGCGGAGCTCGGCCACCTGGTTGCCCGCGCCGGAAGCGACGTCTTCCAGGGGGATGCGGCAGGCCGTGTCGAGCTGACGCCGATCCTGCGCTGGTTCTTTGAGCAAGAGCAGGCGGAGCCGCACCATTTCAACCAGGCCGTCATGCTTTACCGGGAAGCGGGCTTTGAAGAAACGGCGCTGCACCGGTCGATCGCGAAGATCGTGGAGCACCACGATGCGCTGAGGCTCGTTTTCCGCAGCGCGGATCAAGGCATCGAGGCTTGGAACCGCAGCTCGGCGGACGGCGAACTGTACACGCTGGACGTATTCGACTGCAGAACGGATGCGGATTGCGCTTCCTTTATAGAAGCTCGGGCGAGCGAGATCCAGAGGGGCATGAACCTTGCTTCGGGGCCGCTCGTGAGGCTCGGACTGTTCCAATGCGCGGACGGCGACCATTTGCTCATAGCCATTCACCATCTGGCTGTGGACGGCGTGTCTTGGCGGATCTTGTTCGAGGATTTGGCCGCAGGCTACGAGCAAGCCGAGCAAGGGCAGGAGATACGTCTGCCGGCCAAGACGGAATCGTTCCAAACATGGGCGAAGCGGTTGAACGAATATGCGGGCAGTCAGGCTATAGAAGAAGAGTTCGCCTATTGGCGGCAAACAGGCGCCGCTGCGCCGCACGATACGCTGCCGAAAGACACGGCTAACCCCGGCGCTCTCGAGGTTCGCGACACCGGACTCCTGGCCGTTCAGTGGACGGAAGAGGAAACGAGACAACTGCTGCAACAAGCGAATCGCGCCTACAAGACGGAAATCAACGACTTGCTGCTGACCGCGCTCGGCATGGCGATTCGCGAATGGACGGGAATGGAACGCATCTATGTGAATCTGGAAGGCCATGGCCGCGAAGATGTGACCGGCGTCACCGATATTTCGCGGACGGTCGGATGGTTTACGAGCCAATTCCCGATCGTGCTGGATTTGGGCGAAGGCAGAACCGAAGCGCAGCATATCAAAACGGTCAAAGAGAGCCTGCGCCGCATTCCGAACAAAGGCATCGGCTACGGCATCATCCGCTATTTGTCCGCTTCCGAAGACAAGCCGGCCCTCCTGCAGGAACCGGAAATCAGCTTCAACTACCTGGGCCAGTTCGATCAGGATTTGCAGCACAGCGGCATGAAATTTTCGCCGTATTCCATCGGTTCCGTCGTCAGCGAGCGGACCAAAGTACAGCATCAGCTCGACGTCAGCGGCATGATCAGCGGCGGCGTTCTGGAGCTTGAGATCAGATATAACGGCCTTGCCTATCACAGGCAAACCATGGAGCGGTTCGCAGGTCTGCTGCAGGAAAGCTTGCGCCAAGTATTGACGCATTGCGTATCAAAGGAATATCCGAGCCTGACGCCGAGCGATGTGCTGCTCAAAGGCATCGAGCAGTACCAACTGGAGCAGATTGAAGACCAGACGCGGGCGATCGGCGAGATCGAAACCGTGTACGCGCTCACGCCGCTGCAAAAAGGGATGCTGTTCCACAGCATGATGGAGCCGCTGTCCGGCGCCTATTTTGAGCAGGCGACCTTTGATCTGGAAGGCGTCTTCCAAGTGGAAGCGTTCAGGAAAAGTTTGGATTTGCTCGTGCAAAGACACGCGATTTTGCGCTCCAATTTCTATGCAGGTCTTGGAGAGCAGCCGTTCCAGGTTGTATTCCGCGATCGGGCGGCCGGCTTCGCGTATGAGGATTTGCGCGCCATGGAGCGGTCCGAGCGGTTCGCTTATGCGGAAGCTTTTGCCGCCAGGGATAAGGAACGCGGCTTCGATTTGGGCGGAGAAGCGCTGATGCGCGTTGCGATTTTGCAAATCGACGATCGGGCGTACCGGTTCATATGGAGCTTCCATCATATTTTGATGGACGGCTGGTGCTTGTCGCTGATGACAGGGGAAGTATTCGGCAGCTATTTTGAATTTGCCGCTCAAAAGCAGCCTTCGCTGCCTCCGGTAACGCCATTCAGCACTTATGTGCAGTGGCTGGAGAGCCGGAACGCCGAAGAGGCTTCCCACTATTGGTCCGCCTATTTGTCCGGCTACGAGCAGCAAACGCTGCTGCCGAAATCGAATGTGTCTGGCGAGGAACGGCCTTACGCCGCCGAGAAACTGGTTTGCATGCTCGGCGCGGAGCTGACCGACAGCCTGAACGAGACGGCGAAACAGCAGCAGGTCACCATCAATACGCTGATGCAGACGGCTTGGGCGATTGCGCTGCAAAATTACAACAACGGCAATGACGTTGTGTTCGGCAGCGTCGTATCGGGACGCCCGGCCGAGATTCAAGGCGTAGAGAACATGATCGGCCTGTTCATCAATACGATTCCGGTCCGCATGCAGAGCGAGCCCGGCGAAACGGCCGCAGGCGTCATGCAGCGCATGCAGAAGCAGGCGCTGGAATCAAGCGCGTTCGATACGCATCCGTTGTTTGAGATTCAAGGCTTGACGAGCCAAAAGCAGGATTTGATCAGTCATTTGATGATCTTTGAAAATTATCCGGTGGAGCAGCAGGTGGAACAGCTTGGAGGCGGAAGCAAGGACGGCGGCTTTGCCATTAGGAACGCAGCTTTGTCCGAGCAAACGACTTACGATTTCAACCTGATCGTCATGCCGGGACGGGAGATTCGCGTCGATTTCGAATATAACGCGAGCGTGTACGATGCGCACGTCATCGAGCGGATACGATCGCACTATGTTCATCTTCTGGAGCAGCTTGCAGCGAACCCGTACGCAAAAGTGAACGAACTGGAGCTGATCGCTCCGGCGGAAAAAACGCTGATCATCCAGCAGTTCAACGACACGGCGGCGGCGTATCCGAACGATACGACGATTCACGCGCTGTTCGAAGAGCACGCTGCGCGCACGCCGGATAAGCCGGCGGTGCGTTTCGAAGACGCCGTGATGACTTACGGCGAGCTGGACGAGCGGGCGAACCGGCTGGCCCGCAAGCTGCGCGCCGCAGGTGTGAGGCCGGACGGCAAGGTCGGCATCCTGGCCGAGCGGTCGATGGAGATGATCGTCGGCATCTACGCGATTCTGAAAGCCGGAGGCGCCTACGTGCCGATCGACCCCGAGTATCCCGAGGAGCGGATTCGCTACATCCTCGAAGATTCCGGCGCACAGGTGCTGC
>NZ_JBYLHY010000056.1:0-27999 GCF_057749925.1 Paenibacillus sp. sgz302191 | reverse complement strand
CTTCAGCGCAACATCGTCCCCATAGTGAAGGATCGCTCTTTCAAACGGAACAAACAGACAAAAGCTAACAAATTCACGAAGACCAAGCGGCGGGGGCTATAACCGCTTAACCTGACAACATTGGGGGGGGGGGGGGGAATCAGCGAAAAAGTCTGTTGACTCCCCTGCTAGGGAGGCGTATCTGCTTGGTAACGTGGGGAAAAGCTGCGAAAAAAGTCTGTTGACCCCCGCCAGGGAGGCGCATCTGCTTGGCGAGTCGGGGAAAACCTGCAAAAGTGCAGTTTTTTGCTCGCTGGTATGCCAGCAGCGGAATATTCCTGCAAATGTGCAGGCTTTTGCGCGAATATACGAGCTGAGGCTCATTTTTATCGAAAATTCCTGCACAATTGCAGGAATTTTCTCAATATGAGCCGCATACACAGAAAAAGCCTGCACTTTTGCAGGCTTTCAGCTTGCCAAGCCGCCGCACGAATGGCGGCCCCCAGCCCTTTTCGCGCCGCGCGCAGCTCCCAGTGCGCGGTGCTGCGCCGCATGCCGGCGGTCGGTCGCTGCCCCTAATAGGGCGTCGCGACTTTCTCGGGCGGCCCCGCACTCCAATAAAGTGCCGGCTTCTTGCGCAGCCGGGCGATTATTCCAACGCGTTTGCCGAGCCCGAAGGCAGGGCCTAATTGACGTCATGCCCATCGTCAGCAAAAATACCATTTCAAGTAAGTTTCTTTCGCTCTTGAGCGCTGTCAGCCGCGGCGGCGCCCGGCAGCATGCCTATAAAAGCGCGCAGGGCACTGCTGATAAAGGAATCTTTGCGCATAATGAATTCGGTTTTCATAAGGTTGAACGACTCGGGGATCTCATGAATGTTCAGCGTACCTTCCACTTCGTGCTTGCGAATTACGGTTCTGGATATTAGCGACATGCCGAGCCCTGCCGATACGCAGCCGATAATCGCTTCAAGCGTGCCGAATTCCATAATGACCGGCTGCGTCAATCCGCTGAACCGCAGCCATTGCTCCAAAATTTCGCGGTAAGAGCAGCCCGAGGTGAGCGTAAGGATCGGCTTTGTTACCGCTTCTTTCAAATCGGAGACAGACGGAGCGGATATGATCACGAGCTCTTCGTCGAAAGCGGGAACGGACTGAAGCTCCGGATGATCGCACTGGTCCCCGATAAAAGCGCCTTCCAACTCATAATGCAGCACTTTCTCGATTAAAAATTGCGTATTTCCCGTCGTCAGTGACAGCAAAACGTTCGGATGCCGCTCGTAATACGCGGCAAGCAGCTTGGGCAGCCGAACGGCGGCGGCGGTTTGAGTCGACCCGATCATGAGAGGGCCGCTGGGCTCGGACGTGGAGGAGAGGGCTAATGACGCTTCCTCCAGCAGACCGACGATTTTATCCGCGTAGGCGAGCAGCGTTTTGCCGCTTGAAGAGAGCGTCATGCCCCGGTTGTGGCGAAAAAACAGCACCGTGCCGAGCTCCGACTCCAGCTGTTGAATCCGGGCAGTCACATTGGACTGCACGTATCCAAGCCGCAAGGCGGCTTTTGTAATCGAGCCTTCGCGCGCGACCATTTGAAATACCCGCAAATCTGCGCTTTCCATAATGACTGAACCTCCGTCCTGGCCGTAAAATATATACTTTGCACTCGTTTCAGTTTGCTATCATAAAAAATGATAATAAATATCTTTAACAATCATTATACATAATTCCGAAGCTCGCTTACAATAGGGTCAAAACCAGCGAGATGGAGGATTCAGTGATGAATAAATACAAATATGTCAGTCTTGTGCTTCTAACGACGCTTATTATGGGCATTGCTTTTCCGGTCGGCAAAATCGGCCTTTCCTACGCGCCGCCGTTCTTTTTGACAGGCATCCGCTTCGTGCTGGCCGGTGCCTTGCTTGCTATTATCGTGGCCAAAAAGCCCCGGCCCCGCGGCGGGAAGCAGTGGCTGCAGATCGCCACGATCGGTCTGGTGCAATCCGCCGGCGTTATGGGCTGCTGCTATTACAGCATGCGGTGGATTACTTCCGGTGAATCCTCGATCATTACGTGCACGAATCCGCTGCTCGTCATCGTGCTGGGGACGCTGTTTGCCGGAGCGGTGTACCGCGGCCGTCAATGGCTCGGCGTAGCCGTCGGTCTAGTCGGCGTCGTTTTTACTTTCGGCTTTCACATGGGTCTGTCGCCGGGCACTTTTATCGGCTTTACGGGCGCGCTCAGCTTTGCGACGGCCACTCTGCTCATCAAGCGATGGGGAGCCGCGTTCGATATGACCGTGCTCGCGGCCTATCAGATGCTGGCCGGCGGACTCGCGCTGCTCATTCTGAGCGCATTTGCGGAGCATCCGGCCTTTACATTCACCGGCACATCGGTGACGGTTGTGCTGTGGCTGGCGATCGTCTGCTCGATTGTGCAGTTTTCGCTCTGGTTTTACTTGCTCCGGAACGGCGATCCCGCCAAAACGAGCGCATTTCTGTTCCTGGTGCCGCTGTTCGGCGTATTTTTCAGCTGGCTGCTGCTTGGCGAGCAGGTAAAATGGTATATGGGCGCGGGCGGAGCGCTCATCTGCATCGGCATCTTTTTGGTCAATTGGGAGGGGAAACCCGCAGCGCGCACACGTCCGGCGTAACCGGCCATGACGCCTGCGTTGGGCCCGTCTTTTTAAAGTAAGTCCTCTGTGGTATGATCATCTTTGGGAACAAAGGGGAGCAGCGGCTGACCGGCCTTTTTGCGACTTCTTAATTCAAGCCAGCGGCTTCCGGAGGTTAAAGATGCTTCAATTTTTAGGCCACATAGGCGCATTTCCAATACGCTCGTACAGTTTGCTTTTTATGTTGGCATTTGGTTTGGGTGTGGGCGTAACCGTTACATTAGCCAAATTGCAAAAGAAAACCGAGCTGGCCGAACATTTTCTGAACATGGCCGTACCGATGTTTCTGTGTGCGATCGTCGGCTCCCGTTTTTGGCAAGTTTTCTTTTTCGATTGGGAATTTTATTCGCAGCATCCGGGAGAAATTATTGCCATTTGGCACGGCGGTTTATCCATTCAAGGCGGCATCGTCGGTGCGCTTTTGTACGGATTGTGGTATGTTCGAAAGCACCGGATATCGTTTTGGGAGCTGGCCGATTTATGCGCGCCCGGCCTCATACTGGGACAAAGCATCGGCCGGGATGCGAATTTAATGAACGGAGACGCGTTCGGCGATCCAACCGGCGGCAACTGGGGGATATTGTATCCCGAGGGCACCAACGCCCGCGCGACTTTCGGGGACAAGCCTCTGTATCCGGCGGAAGTATGGGAAGGGCAGATGGACGTCATTATTTTTGCGATAGTGATGATCCTTTTGCCGCGGAGATTAAAACGGGGTTATTTGTTTTTGCTGACGAATACGCTGTACAATACCGGACGGTTTCTTTTGGAAATGCTGCGGGGAGATTCGCCCAAATTTTTGTTCGGCTGGACGGCGGCGCAGTGGACTTCGATCAGCATCATTGTCCTTTGTTTCGCTGCAGCGATCGTTATTTATCTCAAAGATAAACATACGGCGGCCCCGGAGCCGACAACAAGCCAATAAGGCAAGCGGCTTTGCATGGAAGACAGTTTCCGCATACGGAAGCTGTCTTTCTTTTTTTGCGCGAAGGCATTCTCTGGAAGTATTTTCTGGTAGTATAATAGAAGAAATACTTTTGTCGTGTTGTATGGGCCATACGTCGGCAAAACATTCAATAGGATCGCGAGGAAACATATGATGCAAGCTATGCGCAGCAATGGAACGAAATTAGGCGGTTTGATTTTCATCGTTTTGCTGGTTTCGGCTTTTATTTTCTTTTTAGCGGCAGGGCTGGCCGGGACCCGTCTGGAACATAAAGAAATTCACAAAGTGATCGAATCGATGGGCGGCGAGGTCAAAACTATTAGTAAAACGAAATTGGAAGACAGTCCTTTCGCAGGCACGATGGCAAGCAGAGACGGGAAGCGAGCGCAGTACCCGAATACGTTTTATAAAATCGTTTATGTAAAAAGCGGGGAGACCCATGCCGCATGGTATAGAACAGCCGGCGGAATTTTTACTATAAAAGGAAAAACGATCGATATGTACAATAAGCCGGTGGAAGAAACGCCGGAAAACAAACATGTGATCAAATCGTACGGCGAGAAATGGATTTTTGAATAGAGCTGTTGCTACGAAATCGGGCTTCTCACTTGGCTATAAAACCAACCTCTACACGCGGTCGCTCATCATCGAGGGCCTCGGTAGAGGTTTTCTTATTTTTTAACCCAGTTTTAAACTTGGGCTGGTAGATTGATAGAGCAACTTTTAAATTCATAGAGGGAGGACATCCATGTTTTCAGCAAGACTGTACAAAAGTTTGACTCGTTTTCGCATCGTTATGAACGCAACGCTCGCGGTTGCACTTCTGGTTCTGGCCTGGGGTATTCCTCAGCGAGCGGAGGGGGCCGGTATAAACGGCAGCGCATTCAGCGATTTTAGCGCGATCCCCGAGAGCACGGTGTATTTTAGCGGTTATTATTTGGGCTCGGGGAATTATACCAAAGAGACACCTGCTTTTCATTTCGTATTTACTCCTGCCGACAATCTGCAAGCGGGGGAAACTATTCAAATCGTGTTGCCTCCTCAATACAATTTCGTAGGAAACACCGCTTTCTTTTGGTCGGCTAACGCATCCGTGCCTGCCGCGAGCTTAAGCACTAAAGTCGATACGGTGCCGAGCAGCCTGTTTGATACTGTGACAACCCAGTTAAGCCCCGAGTGGCAACCTATGCTGTCTTTCCACTTGTCTGCGGGAATATCCGCCGGGGCGTTTGTGGACATCCGGGTGGCGAATTTCCTGATCACGCCCGATTACCATTACAAGACCGCCGGACTGAAGCAGTATGCGATCAGCACATTGTCCAACACGACGCGGGCGACCTCAAACAGCCCGATGTACGCTCGTAGTGTTGCGAACTATTACCCTGACGCGGATTCTTATGCGGCATCGGCAGTGACCGGCTACCATTTTAAATTCATGGTCATGCAGCAGCTACCGGCCGAAACGAGCAGCATCAACATCACGTTTCCGGCGGAAATGACGCTGCCTTCATCGGTCGATCGGGCCCATGTGAAAATCAATGGAGCAGTAGCCGGTTCAGCAACCGTTTCAGGCAATCAGCTGATTGTTGAGCCGTCGTCGACGTTGTCCAGCTTTTCGGATGCCGTCGTTGATATCGACTCGGCAGCGCAAATCGCCAATCCTTCAGCGCCCGGATATTACAGCTTCTTGCTGGGCACGAGCGTAGATCCGCTGCAGGCGACTCGACGCATCGGCATTATTTCGGCGGCAGGCGCTTCTTTGGCGGATAATCCGTCTCACGATAGAGGGTATGTTTCTCCGGAGAGTGATGGGACCTTGAGGTTCAGACTCGCAAGTCCGACGATTTTGAAAGGCGGGGACACGGTTACGGTTTCAAGTCCGCCGGGAACGATGTTGACCGATCCGTCCATATCTCCAAGCGATGTTAGGGTGGATCTGGTGATAGACGGCCCGTCTATGGATTCCGCGCCTGCGTCGATGACCCGTCTGGCCGATAACAAGCTGCAATTCGTGCTGCCTTCGGATTATTATTTGGATCCGGATTATAGTCTGGTTTTCAAAATGCCGAATCTTTTCAAAGATCATTACGGGGTATACGACTTGCAGGTCTCTACTTCGAAGACGGTCATTCCAAGCACAGTCCCGCTTATAATTGCGCCGGATACGATCCAGAACTTCACGGCGACAGCCGGAACCATTGCGCCCGGGGCTTCCAATGTGCCTTACACGTTCCGCTTTCAGACGAACTTACCGTTGTCTGCGGACAATGCGGATTCCATAACGATCCGGTTTCCGGCCGGATTAACGGTGCCCAATTCGATAAACGCGAGCTCTATCACTATGAACGGGCTGCCTGTGCCGTATATCTACTACAGCAGCTTTGACCGCTCGCTTTCGATACGTGTACCGGAAAATATTCCTTTGCTTGGCACGGTCGAAGTGGGGATTAGCGGGGATGCGGGTTTGACGAACCCGGGACTCGGAACATACACGTTCCGCGCTTACCCGGGCGGGGACAGCAGCATGTTGGGCGAAGCGTCGATTGTATATAAGACTGTGACCGGTATAACCGCATCGCCTAAGCCTGTACTGCTGCAACTGGGCAGCACCGTCAGCCGTCAGCTCGCAGTCGTGGAACAAATGTCCGACAGTTCGATCCGGGATGTAACTTCAGCGACATACGGGACTACATACAGCAGCAGCAATGCGCAGGTAGCGACGGTGACCGCGAACGGTCTAGTCGAAGCGAAGCAGGCGGGAGCGGCGGTGATTACCGTCACGAACAATGGGTTTGCGGATACGGTGAACGTGACGGTCGCAGAGGCCCAATCGCCGCCTCCGGTTGTTCGCATGACCGGCATAGCCGCATCGCCTAAGCCGGTGCTGCTGCAGCTTGGCGGCACCGTCAGCCGTCAGCTCGCAGTGACGGCACAAATGTCCGACAGCACGACCCAGGATGTAACTTCAGCGACATACGGGACGATTTACAGCAGCAGCAATGCGGCGGTGGCGACGGTGACAGTAAACGGTCTGATCGAAGCGAAGCAGGCGGGAGCGGCGGTGATTACCGTCACGAACAATGTCTATGCCGATACGGTGAACGTGACGGTAAGCGCTGCGAGTGAAGGTAGCGGAAACAGCGGGGGGAGCGGAAGCAGCACGTCTTCGACTGGTTCGAGCAATTCGGGTGCCTCAACGACACCTGCGCAAACTCCGGAAACAGAGAGTATCGAGCAATTCGTCATCGCTTCCGAAGGAGGCACAGTGGAACTTCCTCGCAGAGGTTCCATAACGATTCCCGCCGGCGCGCTGCCAAGCGACGGGAAGATCCGGGTTTCAGTCCTGCATGCGGATCAAGCGCCTCCGGCTTCGGAAATCAAGAGCCTTAGCCCTGTTGTGGAATTCGCAAGCAGCACGGGTTCGAACCTGAATAAACCGACGAAGCTGAGTTTACAGTTTGACGCTTCACAGGTTGGAGCAGGTTTGAAGCCTGCGGTGTACTATTATAATAAAGTGCAGGAACGGTGGCTGTATATCGGCGGCAGCGTGTCCGGCAGCGGAACCATTTCCGTGGAAACGAATCATTTTGGCTCGTACGCCGTATTTGCCGTCAATTTGAAAAGCTTCACCGATATGAAAAACCATTGGGCGGCGGTTTACGTCGACCGTCTGGTCGGCAGGGGGATCATTCAAGGGTTTGAGGATCACACTTTCCGGCCGGAAGAAGCGGTAACACGGGCTCAATTGGTGAAAATGATCGCGGATGCCCTAGCCTTGAAAAAAGCCGCAGCTCCGTCCGTATTCACAGACCGCGATGCCTTGCCCGATTGGGCCAAGGATTCGATCGCGAGCGCCGTGCAAGCCGGTGTGATTCAAGGCTACGAAGAGAAGGGCGCACCAATCTTTAAACCGGATCAGCCGGTTACGCGTGCCGAAATGGCTGTCATTATGAGCAGGGTGCTGAAATGGTATTCCATCGGCGCAACCAAGAGCAGCGCCGTGTACGCCGATCAGCGCGACATTCCGGACTGGGCCCAATCGGGTATACAGACGATTTCCGGACAAAAAATCGCGAGCGGCTACCCCGATGGTTCGTTCCGCCCGGGAGGCAAACTAACAAGAGCCGAAGCGGCAAAAATGATTTCTATGCTGCTGGAAGCTTTGCATATTTAGCGCAGCGATACAATGCATACCAACATACAGGCGTCTATGGAGCCGGTATGTTGGTATGCATTTTTTGCATTCTTTGCAGCTGCGCACCTAAGAGTCTGTCCGATGAACCACGTAGAAAGTATATATGCAAAATGACCGTAATTATGCGGCGCGAGCGGCAATATATGCAGTCATTATTCTCCCGGTATGCACAAAAGTAACTCGTTCGGACAGACTCCTAGCTTTATGGCGTTACGTAGCCGGAACAACCAGTGCCAACTGGCCTACTGGCTGAGGAAGCAGCCAGTTGGCGGTTGCGACTGCCGAAAAACACGCCCGCCGGGGTTCGCGTATCGCACTCGAGCAGGCAGCGCAGAGAAAACCTGCAAAAGTGCATCTTTTTGCTCGTTAAGACGCTCACCGCGAAATATTCCTGCAAATGTGCAGGCTTTTCAGCAAATACACGAGCTCAAGGCCATCGTGAGCAAAAATTCCTGCACAATCGCAGGCTTTTCCTCCAAACGAGCCACTTTCACAAATAAAGCCTGCACTTTTGCAGGCTTTTCGCCGTGCCAAGCCGCTTTGCTCACGCCAGCGCCGCGAGCAAAAGTCGACCGGATTTGCGGGCGTCGATTTTCTCAAGGCTGCGGATAGCGCGGATGAAGAAGGTGAGCGGTACAGCGCCTATACCCGCTGGGAGTCGAAGAGCTGTCCCAGTCTGGACCCTTAAAGCGGAGCCTACCGCGAATCCGCCTGCGACGGGTTGCCGGATTTTGCCCTGCGGCACAAGGTCGCGTTTTGCGGACTGGTTGCGAGTAAGCAGCCCCGGGCGCAGCGCTCACAGCCTCCCGGAAGTCTTTTCCGCGAGGCTGTGAGCATGCGCTAATCGGCGGAGCCACGCGACGATTGCTTAGCCGCTTTCGCCAGAGCAGTTAACCCCGGCGTAACATTTAAGCACAGTTCAGGCTTAATTGTGATGCCGTTTATCGTTGCTTTTGGTTTCTTATGGGTTATCGGATTATACTATAATGGTAGGGACTGATAATCTACTGATCATGAGGAGCAGAAATATGAATGTTATCGACTTGGTGGAGCGTTTGTTCGGGCAATACGGATATTTCGTGCTGCTCCTCGGGCTGCCTTTGGATTTTATCGCCTCACCGATTCCGCCCGGCAACAGCACGCTGACCTATACCGGATATTTGGCGTTCAGAGGCGTGCTCGGCACGATGCCGGCTTTTTTGGCCGCTTTGACCGGGGCGGTAGCAGGAGTCACGATTACGTACTGGATCGGCTACAAGCTGGGGATGCCGCTGATCGAAAAGTACGGCAAATGGCTGCTGGTAAAGCCGTCGATGGTACGGAAAACGCGTCACTATTATGACAAATACGGGGACAAGCTGCTGCTCGTCTGCTTCTTCATTCCCGGTATCCGCCAGTTTGTCGGTTATTTCATCGGAATTATTCGCGTTCCGTACAAAACTGTAGCGCTTTATGCGTATACGGGGACTTGCTTGTGGGTAGCCGTTTTTTTCATGCTGGGCTACGGTTTCGGGGAACAATGGCAGCAAGTGTTCGGCGTGGTGGAGCGGTATTTGAAACTGTTTTTTATCGGCGCGGGATGTCTTGTCGCCGGATTGCTTCTGAGAAAATGGCTTTTGCGCCGCGCGGGTTAGCAGCCCGTTCCTGCAAACGAAAACCGGGACCCTTTCCAAATAAAGGAATCCCGGTTTTTCTGTGATGATTTAATATACGTCGCGGGCGTATCTCTTGCTTTGCGTCATCTCTTTGACGTAAGCTTCCGCGTCGGCGGCGCTCATGCCGCCGTGCTGCTGAACGATCTTTTTGAGCGTCGAATCGACTTCTTTGGCCATCCGGCTGGCGTCGCCGCAAATGTAGAAGTGAGCGCCCTCCTGGAGCCATTTCCACATTTCGGCGCCATGTTCCATCATACGGTGCTGGACATAAATTTTTTCGGGCTGATCG
This sequence comes from Paenibacillus sp. sgz302191, assembly GCF_057749925.1. NCBI lineage: Bacteria > Bacillati > Bacillota > Bacilli > Caryophanales > Paenibacillaceae > Paenibacillus > Paenibacillus sp. sgz302191. The sequence continues at coordinate 18,265 of NZ_JBYLHY010000056.1, read as the reverse complement.
CGGGAAAAGGCGGTATCCAGGCGGTGCAGGACGCCGTTTTTCTGCATTTCCTCCAACTCTTCCTTAAAATAAAAATCGCTGTCGGCCCGCTGTTCGCCGAACAGAAGCCAGTTCTTTCCTCTCGCTCCGGTCGCCTGCCGCTCCTGAAGGAAGCCGCGGAACGGCCCTACGCCGGTGCCGGGCCCGACCATGATCATCGGCACATCCGGGTTGGCGGGGGGACGGAAATGCGCGGCTTTTTGAACGAAAACCGGAATTTCGCCGTTGGCATCGGAGCGGTCCGCGAGGAAGGAGGAGCAGACGCCTTTTCTCGATTTACCGCCGCAGGAGTAGCGTACGGTCGAAACTGTAATATGAACTTCGCCGGGGTTCGCTTTCGGGCTGGAGGAAATGGAATAAAGCCGCGGCTGCATGGGCTTCAGCATTCCGATAAAATCATCCGCGCCGGCGGTCAACGGAAATTGCTGCAGCAGATCGGCGAGCTGCCGTCCCCACAGCCACTTTTTCAGCTGGGCTTTATTTTCGCTCTTCAGCAGATCGGCGAGCATGCCGCTGCCCGAGCGCTCCTGCACGAACTGGAGCATGCCCGGCGTTATGCGGGCAATTTCAAAGTGCCGGAGCAGCGCCTCGGCGAGCGGCATCTCTCCGCGGTCTTTCACCGTCACCGGTGCGGACGGACCCAGCTTGACCGCCGTTATAATCTCCTCGACGAGTTCCGGACAATTGGTCGGCCATACGCCAAGCGCGTCCCCGGCCTCGTACTGCAGCCCCTTATCCGCCAGGTCGAAAATATAATGGCGCGTCTCCTTTTCGGAGTCCTCCCGGTTCAGACGCCGGTTGGCAATGACGCGTGTGCGCAGCGGATGATTGCGGTCATATTGCTTTTTTTCCGCGATCTCCGGTGCTGCGGCCGATTCCGCATGTTCCAGCGCTTTTTCGATCGCATTCATCCACGCTTCGGCCTGCTCCCGGAAATCCGTATCGCAATCGACGCGGTTCATGAGCCGCTGCGCGCCAAGCTGTTCCAGTCGGGTGTCCAGATTGCGTCCGAATCCGCAAAACAGATCATAGCTGGAATCGCCGAACGCGAGCACGGCATAGCGCAGATCGGGCAGACGGGGCGCATCGCCTGCTCCCAGCTGCTTCCAGAAGGTTTCGCCATTATCCGGCGGATCGCCCGCACCGAATGTGCTCGCCACGAACAAAACAAATCGTTCTGCGGACAAATCCGCTGCGGATAGGGCACTCATGTTGACAAGCCGCACGCTGTAACCGGAGCTTTGCAGCTTTTTGGCGCAGTCGCTCGCCGCGCCTTCCGCATTGCCGGTTTGCGATGCCCAAACTACGGCGACGCGAGGCTTGCCGGCTTTTTCAGGCTCCGCCTCCGGCGAAGACGAAGATGAGGCGGTAATCTCCGCTACAGCCGGCGGCGCGTGATTTGGAGCGAGCCCAGCCTCGGGAAGGTACGTCCGGGAAAACATTCCGGCGAGCAGACCGTCAAGCCAAAAACGTTTGACAGGCTCAAGCGGAGCGGTGGGGGGCAGCACCGGAATACCGGGAGCAGGCCGCGTTTCTTCGGCGCGCAGGCTCGTTATGAATCCGGCGATATACATTTTCTCGTGATTATCCAGCGTGATCGTCGATGAGGATTGAATGCCGAGCATATTGGCGAGCGTATCGATTTGCGTCATATACACGTCCTCCTTCTGATTGGCTGCCGCTTTGCTTGCATAGGCGTAAGCTTGATTTTCATCGCCCTGAGGCATGGACCGGTCCTGTGCGGAATGCTCTGCGGCACGGACCAGCGAGACGGCGCAATATTTAAATTCCGGCTGAAACGATATGGGATCGATCGCGTCGTTGGTGACGTCGTTAATCGCAAGTTGGTCGCCGAACACATCGTTCCAATGAAAGGGGGCAAAGCAATTGCCCGGCCGCACCCTGTCGGTAACGACAGCCGGCAAAACAGCCAGACCGCGCCGCGAGCGGATTTCTACGCGCTCCTGATCGGCAATGCCGAGCGCCACCGCGTCTTCGGGATGAATTTCGATAAAAGGCCCCGGATTCAGCTTGTTCAGCGTCGGAATTTTGCCGGTTTTGGTCATGGTGTGCCATTGATGCTGCAGCCGACCGGTGTTCAGCACGAAAGGAAAGTCGCTGTCCGGCATCTCGGCAGGGGGCAAATAGGGCCGCGCCAAAAAGGTGCCTTTGCCGCTTTCCGTCGGAAATACGAGCCGCGGGCGGTTGCCGTCGGCATGCTCTTTCAGCGTTTGACTGGTCCCGTCGTTCAAATAGCGGATCGGGTTCCGGCTGCTTTCGCTGTCCGGGGCGCAGGGCCACTGTACGGGCTCTTTGCGCAGCCGTTCGATAGCGGCGCCGCGGATGTCATAGCCGGTTTTGGGGTTCCATGCCCGTTGAATTTCTTTGTAGACATCTGCCGCAGAGTCGTAGGAAAATGCCTCGGCATAGCCCATTTCGCAAGCGACCCGGGCGATAATTTGCCAGTCGGGCAGCGCTTCTCCGGGCGGTTCGACCGCTTTTTGCATCAACGTCAAGTTCCGCTCGGAGTTGATCATCACACCCTCGGCCTCCGACCATAATGCGCCGGGAAGCAGTATATCCGCATAGCGGTTCGTCTCGGTATCGAAAAACGCATCCTGCGTAATGACCAATTCGGCCGCCTGCAGGCCGGCGATGACGTTTTTGCGGTTGGGCACGGTGGCGACGGGGTTCGTGCAAATGATCCAGCACGCCTTGATGTCGCCGGCCTGCATGCTTTGGAACATCGATACCGTTCCGGTGCCGACTTCGGTTCTGAGCGTGCCCCGCGGCACGTTCCACATATTCTCGATAAAATGCCGCTCGTGCTCGACGAGCACGGAACGCTGCCCCGGCAAGCCGGGTCCCATATAGCCCATCTCCCGGCCGCCCATCGCATTCGGCTGGCCGGTCAGCGAGAAGGGGCCGCTGCCGGGGCGGCATATGGCGCCGGTCGCCAGGTGCAGGTTGCAGATGGCGTTCGTATGCCAGGTGCCGTGCGTGCTCTGATTGAGCCCCATCGTCCAGCAGCTCATCCACTCGGGCGATTCGCCGATCCATGCTGCCGCCCGGCGGATATCCGCTTCGGGAATGCCGGTTATGTCCGCTACTTTGTCCGGCGTGTACGCTTCGAGGAAGTCCGGCATCTGCTCCCAACCGGATGTGAATTCGGCGATAAAGGCCGGATCGGTATGACCGTTTTTGACGATCAAATGGAGGAGGCCGTTCAACAGCGCAAGATCCGTACCGGGCTTGATTTGCATAAAAAGCGTTGCTTTATCTGCGGTCGCGTTGCGCCGCGGATCGACGACGATCAGCTTGGCGCCCGCCTTGACCCGATCCATAACCCGCAGAAAAAGTATCGGATGGCAGTCGGCCATATTCGCTCCGATAACGAAAAACAAGTCCGTGCGGTCCATGTCCTGATAAGAGCCGGGAGGACCGTCCGCTCCGAGCGACAATTTATAGCCGCTGCCAGCGCTGGCCATACATAAGCGTGAATTGGATTCGATGTTGTTGGTGCGGATGAAACCTTTGGCCAGCTTGTTGATGAGATATTGCGATTCCAGCGACATTTGACCCGATACGTAAAAGGAAAGCGCGTCAGGGCCGTGCCGGTCAAGAATCGCACGCAGCCGCGCAGCCGTATCGCGGATCGCTTCATCGATACCGGTTTGAACCGGTTGATCGGTACGGGTCGAACGCCGGTAGGCATATTCCATTCGCCCGGATTCGGCGATTGCCTGAGCGCAGGTGTTGCCCTTCGTGCACAGTCGGCCGAAATTGGTCGGATGTTCTTTATCGCCTGTAACTTTAACGACGCGGTCCCCGGACACTTCGAGCACAATGCCGCAGCCGACGCCGCAATACGGGCAGACGCTTTTCACTTTTTTGGTTGTCATGTTTATTCACCAGCGTTAACGTGCGTGGCACGGACAGATTTCATGATACGAAATATAACTGGATATAACTATTTACGCTCAATATATATCGTATAACGATTTAAGTCAAGATTATATGTTATGAAATATGACATATAAATATGTTTTTTTGTTCACAAATCATATTTTCATTAATTATATGTAAGGTATTATGACTTTGATCAAACAGACTGAGCTGTTTTCATTTCTTCAGCTTGTTCCTCTTAAGCGAATGCTGTACAGTAAATATATTCCGGTTGAAGCGAGGTGTTGGATATGAATAAGGAACGATTGCCTAAACATGTGTACGAGCAGCTCGCTTTGTTCCGATATCGCATACGCAAATTTATCCGGTTCAGCGAGGAGGCCGCGCGGAGAAAAGGGCTCACCCCGCAGTACCATCAACTTATGCTGTCTATAATGGGTTTTCCCGACCGTGACTATGCGACGCCAAAAGAGCTGGCCGAGCGCCTGCAAATTACTCCTCATGCCTGCGTGGAGCTGATTAAACGCTGCGAAGAACTGGAGCTGGTGCAGCGCTTTCCGAACCCGGATGACAAACGCAGTATTTTTATAAGGTTAACCGCAACCGGATTGGGCCTCCTTGAAGAGTTGTCCGAAATTCATATGGACGAATTAATGAGAGCGGGACTGCTTGAGTTTAACGATTAATGAGCCGATTTGAAAAGAAGAGAGGGATCTGCTTTGCTCAAACCGCAAATTTTTGCCGTGCGGGTGTCGGAAAGTATGGATCGATTGAAGCTTGAGCGGATGACGGAACAGTTAACTCCGGAAAAACAGAACAAAGTCCGGCGCATGCTGAGAATCGAAGACGCGGTTCGCTCGGCGATCGGGGAGCTGCTTGCCAAGCATGCGATCGGGCTTGCGGCCAAACTGCCTCGCCATGAGATTCGTTTCAGCTTGAGTGCGTACGGCAAGCCGCAGCTTGACGGTGCGGATGGCGTCTGTTTCAACATTTCCCATTCCGGGGACTGGGTCGTCTGTGCGGTCGATTCGAACCCGATAGGCGTAGATGTTGAGAAAATTCAACCGATCGATCTGCAGATAGCCAGGCATTTTTTTTCCGCAGCCGAGTGCGCATGGATTATGGACATGCCCGGCGAGCATCGGTTGGCTGTTTTTTTTGACATTTGGACGTTAAAAGAAAGCTATATCAAAGCCGATGGAAGAGGGCTCAGTCTGGGTTTGGATTCATTCAGCATCCTCAAGCAGGGGGACGACATCCGTCTGACCGCCGAAAACGATTTGCGGAGCTTCTATTTTAAGCAGTATGAAATCGACCCGGCTTATAAATTATCGTTATGCGCCGCATCGCCCTTTATGCCGGAACACCCTATTCAAGTCGATGCAGACTCGCTGTATGCATAAGCTTCAATAGTTGCGCAATGCGGCAAAAAAACGGCCCTGTTCGCAAGCTGTGCGAAAGAGCCGTTTTTTCATGGCGTCTTAGTGTCTGTTGCCTTTCTCGTCAATGTAGACGGAACGAAGCAGCGTTCTTTCGAATGGAGCGCCTTTTGCAGTTTGTCCTTTGACGACGAATGAAGCTTGGTAAACGCCTTTACTGCTTGTGTCAGACAAATTGACATCGCTGTCCGAATCGATGGATTCGAGTTTGGTCATTTTGCGGGTTTGCTTTTTGCCGGCATTGCCGTCTTCGGGAGTGAAATCCACCTGATATTGGATTTTCAGCTTGTCCGCTTTCAGGGAAGCTTTATTCCGCTGAACGTGCATTTTCGTTTTATCGTTGTTGAGCTGCAACTGAATAGACTTGTCCAGTTCCGAGTCGAAACGAACGGTCATCATGTAGCCGCCGGGATTGCCGGATTGCGTTTTGACGGTCCATTCGCCTTGTTTCGGCTGGTTCACTACGGCAACATGATGCCAGGCATTTTTGAACACTTGCTCGTCCTGATAAGATTTGACTTCTACGCCCACTTGCTCGCCTGTAGGTGAAACAAGCTCGACCCGGTTCGCTTTTTGATCGGAAATCCAGTCCAGCGTAATGCTTTTAACGTCGTTTTCTACAGGGAAGCTTTCGCTTGCGGTTCCGTTATGGCTGCCGCCCCGGACTAATACATTTTTGCCGGCAGCGTCGGCATCCTGGGCCGAAGCGGAGGCGGGCGATGCAATGGTGACAAGGTCGTCTTGGCCTGATTGCCCGGCGGAAACTTTGGTTGCAGCCGTCAAATAAGGCTTGAACAATGAGAACGTCTGGGAGCCTTGACGGATCGTATTGTGGTCCCAAGTGCCGACTTTGACCATCGTACCTTTCGGCACATTTGCGCTGCTCACCGTAACGACGCCGTCATTGCTGTCGAAAAGCGACAGGAATATGCCGCCGGCGACATAAGAGCCTTTTGACGAATCCGACCAGCCTGTGCCGGCGAAGGTGTAAAATTTGTTGTAAGCGGTGTTCGGGTTCGCGTCGATTACGGAGCGGAAGTAGTTCATGTAGGACGTTTGCATCGAATAAGTGCCGTCGTTTTTGTAACCGATGAGGTCTGCCAGCCATCCCGCCCAACTCGTATAAGCCAGATCGGCCAGTTGGGAACCGTGATGCGGGGAGCCCAGCGTGATCACGTTAGTCACGTAAGGGTATGCGTTATACTGAACAAGGGCGGTTTGCGTGTCCACGCCTCCTTTGCTGTGGGCGACGATGACGATTTTTTTGTTGAAATAGCTGGAGATGTCGGCGATTTTTTGGGCCAGCATTTGGCCGTTGTCCCACATACTTTTGGGAGTTCCGCCGGAATCGTTCAACTCGACGAAAGCGGTTTGATACCCATTGTTGTACGCGGTCTGATACATATCATTGGTTTCATACCAAGATCCGGCGTAGCTGTCAAGGCCCTGTACGAACAAAATGACCGGCAGCTTGGGATCGAGGTTGGCGGGCGTTGCTCCGGGCGCCCATGTTCCCGGAACTCGGGACAGGTTGGGATTGCTGACTGAAGCGCTTGCAGGGGTGACTACGAAGCTTACTGTGAGTAAAAATGCCAGGATGAGGGTGTAAAACTTCTTCATAATTTCATTCCTTTCAAAAAATGGATTTTTTTGTTACTCTACTAGTATCTCATTTTTTCCATATATTTGCATTTAAAATGTTTGTGAATATTTCATTTCATCTATTTTTGCATAATATAGTAGGAATTAAGTTTTTCAGGTTTTATTTAACAATTTGAACATATCATCTTAAGGAATTCGCAAAATTCCCCGGGAAAGCAGCAAAAAAACCTCCAAAGCCACTTGACGTGGGGTTGGAGGTTTGCGCGTTGGTTCCGATTATGCCGGCGGTTGATCTTTAACGATGCCAATAATGTTGTTTTCCGGGTCCGTGAAAAGCGCCATCGTCACCGTGCCGGGAATTTCGGTAATCGGCATAATGATTTTGCCGCCCAACTCGACGGCCTTGTCCAAAGTCGCCTGCATGTCAGGGACCGCAACATAAATCGTCACATGCCCCGGGTACTCCGAACCGCCGATGCCTCCGTTAATTCCGCCGATTTTTGTATCGACCAAACCGTAGTTCATCGGGTTGTCGGCGCTAATCTCCCATTGAAACAGACCTCTGTAATAGCTTTGCAGTTTCGCTCCGTCTTTTCCAAGGATTTCAAAATGTACGACCGGATTTGGCATAAGTGTCATCCCTTCATGATTTGGATTGGCAGATACGCTATGAATATATCATAAAAGCAGGATTCAATCGTTTGTTCGTTTTGTAAAAGATAGCGGCACCCATGCTCTTGCTGGCGAAAAAACTGTTTTACTGGGAAAATATCTGTTAAACTACGATATGAAAATAAGATGAAGCGGAGAGAAATCACGCTATGACTGAGAATCACGAATACCACCACATGCAAGCCGATTGCGGAAACTGCTTCGGTTTGTGCTGCGTCGCGCTGCCCTTTGCGGCTTCGGCGGACTTCGCGGCTGACAAAAGCGCCGGACAGCCTTGCCGAAACTTGCAGCCGGACTTCCGCTGCGGCGTTCACGACAATCTCAGACAGTTGGGTTTCCGCGGCTGCACGGTTTACGACTGTTTTGGCGCGGGACAGAAGGTGTCGCAAGTGACCTTCAAGGGACGCGACTGGCGGCAGGCTCCGGAGTCCGCGAAGCTTATGTTTGAGGTGTTCCCGATCATGAAGCAGCTTCATGAGCTGCTCTGGTATTTGACCGAAGCGCTGACGCTGCAGCCGGCCCGGCCGATCCACAGCGCGCTCGGTGCGGCGCTAGACGAAACGCTGCGCCTCACGCAGCTCAGTCCCGAGTCCCTCGTGGAACTGGACGTGGCGGCACACCGGGCGGATGTCAATGTATGGCTGCTGCAAGCGAGCGAACTCGTGCGTGATGAAGCCCGCCGCCGGCAAAAGGGGCGCGCCGGGCGCCAAAAAGCTTACGGCCGGGGAGCCGACCTCATCGGCGCGAATCTCCGAGGCGCCGACCTTCGGTGCGCCAACCTGAGAGGGGCGTACCTGATCGCCGCCGACCTCAAGGGAGCGGATTTGAGAGCGGCCGATCTGATCGGGGCCGATTTCCGGGACGCCGACCTGGGAGGAGCGGACCTTACCGGGAGCATTTTTCTCACCCAAGCGCAGCTTAACGCAGCGAAGGGAGACGGTGATACGAAGCTGCCGCCGTCGCTCACCCGTCCGCCGCACTGGTCGGCCGCGGGTGGACAATTCCCTGTATAGGAAGTGCAGGGAACCATTCCATGGAACCGCGATGTCCGAGGCGTGTTGAGAGGGACGCTCTGTTAGCGCAGCCAGAGTTGGAGCGGCTTGGCAAGCTGCAAAACCTGCGAAAGTGCAGTTTTTTTTGCGAAAGTGGCTCGTTTTGGTGAAAAACCTGCAAAAGTGCAGGAATTTTCGCTGAAAGTGAGTATAAGCCTATGTGTTCGGTGAAAAGCCTGCACCTTTGCAGGAATTGTTCGTGGCGAGCGATCAAGGACGCAAATTCTTGTATGTTTGCAGGTTTTCTTCGCACTGAAAGTCGGATGGGCCGCTCTGGCTGCAACGTGCGAGTTTTTCGACAATCTGAAAATATGAGGTGCTGCAATGACGTCAACCAAACTGTTCTATACGCTCTGGGATGATTGGGAGAAGTTGGATTTGGGGGATTCCGGGGCGCGTCCGGCCGAATTCCTGGGCAGCAAAGCTTTATTGCTTGAAAAGCCGAACTCCGCAGTTTTTCTTCGCGACGAGATCCGTTTTCAGGCTTTTCGCATTCAAGCCGAAGTGGCCATCCCCGGAGAGGTGGGGTTCATCGGATTTGTTTTCGGAGCGAGAGATGCCGAGAATTATGAGCTCGTTTATTTGGCTCCGGTCGAAATTCAATACGATCCTGTCATGAACGGTTCCATGACTTGGCAAATTTATAACGGACCGGCCTATCAAAAGGCGCTGCCCGACACTACCGGCGCATGGCAGCAATTGGCCCTGGAGGTTCAGCCGAACGGGGCGGCGGTGTATTTCGGCGACGATCCTGAGCCGCAGCTTGTCATTTCCAACCTGCAGCACGGCGGTTCCGCGGGAAAAATCGGCTTCTGGAGCTTTTTGCCAAGCTGCATCCGCAATCTTACCGTCGAAGAAATCGAACCGTCGCCGATTGCCGGAAGAAACAGCGATATCAACGCTCTTCAATCAGAATCGTTTGTGACGGAATGGCTTGTTTCGCAGCCGTACCTGCCGGGCGAACAGCCCGCTGCTTCCGAACACAATTGGACGAAAGCTATCGTGGAAGAGAACGGCACGCTGAACCTCAATCGACTGTTTAAGGCTGAACCGGGCATCGCAGTCGAAGCGCAGAGCCTGTATACGATTGCGGAGGAACAAGAGACGGTGCTTACTCTCGGCTTCAGCGACCATATTCGGCTCTGGGTGAATGAACAGGAAGTTTACCGGGGCGACTGGAAATGGAATCCTCCTGCCTCCGACGGGCGCATCAGGCCAAACTTCGCCAGCGTTCCGGTCAAATGGAAAGCAGGGCTGAACACCGTCCGCGCGCAAGTATCGCAAAACGAAAGTTTTGGATGGGGACTGGCGGTCAGAACGGGCTTGTCGGATATGTCATTCAGCGAATAACATGCACGCATTATCGGGAGGATGCAAAGGTCTTCATGGACGTTGCAGTCTTCCTTTTTCATTTGGATATGAAAAAAAGCCTTTGGAATCGGATCCAGAGGCTTTTTGTATGGCTATTTTTTTCGAGACCTTATTCAACATCATAACAATTCATAAAGAAAAAGTCTATACTTTTTGATGGATTATATTTACTATTGGGTTGCCGGCAAAACTTATAAAATGGAGTGTAGATGTTCAATGGACATGACTTGCCACCTCGATCAAGCTGATCTGCAGGAGTATGTGAGAAAGGTTTTAGGTGTCGGTTATTTAGTTGTTAACGTATCAAAAATGCGCGGCGGCGCACAAAAGGTAGTGTACAAGATCGACTGCAGCAATGGATTTTCCTGCGTTTTGTACGTGTGGGATCTTTCCATGAATTATTTTAAAGAAGAAATAGCAAACATGGATACGTGCGAGCGATCCTATGGAAGCGATCATTTTGAAATAAACAACAAGTTTTTAACGCAGCGTGGAATTCGAACCCCCTTTCTTTATGACCTGAATAAGGAAAGAAACCGTTACCCTTTTGATTATGCCCTCGTTGAATACGTAGACGGACAGATGGCGGAACATTATTTCCATCATTCCGATTCAAAAGCTCGAGATAAACTATTCCAGCGGTTGGGGGATATGCTTACCGGCATGCATGCCAACGAAAGACATTTTTTTGGCAAGCCGAATTATACCGGAATCACCCATACAGAACATTGTCATCTCATACAAATGGAAAATGCTAAAATGCAGTTATCTTATGCCTCCGGCCATATTGATAGCATCAAGTCCAATCAAAGCAAGCTGCTCGATTCTTTGTATGAGCTTGAATCAAGGATTAAACCTAGAACGCAGTACGGATTTATTCACGGGGAACTGGGTCCTGATCATGTTCTGGTTAATGATAAACTGGAACCCTTTTTAATCGATATCGAAGGGGCTGCGTACTTTGATATTGAACATGAGCACAGTTTTTTGGAGCTGCGGTTTGGGGACTTCTACCGGTATTTAAAGAACGATACTCTCGATCCTGACAGGATGTTATTTTATCGATTCCACCACCACATATCGTTAACCTCGGGAGGGTTGAAGCTGCTTCATAGAGGATTTCCGGATCAACAATTTGCAAAAAATCTGGCCGCTCATCATTCCCAATGCGCATTGCGATTTATTGAAAGTTGAAACAAACTATAACCCTGGACATGCCGGGATGGTCGACCGACCGTCGTCATGCAGCGCCCGCAAGAAACGGCTTTAAGGCTCGAATCCTTTTTGGCTCACATAAATTTGATCCTCGGGAAAAACCTGCTTCAAGCGCTCGTAGACGATGCGATAGGCGGCAGGGTCGTACCAATTTTCCAAGCCCAGCGGCTTGTACAAAGCCTGAAGGCCCAAGCGGCGCGAGCGTTTTCCTTCGCTGCCGTCCCCCATAAAATAATCGTCCACACATACGCGATTGACGAGCGGGCGCAGCAGGGCAGGGAAGTTTTTGCTGCTCGGCAGCATCGGCGCGATCGCCGCTTGGGTTGGCACGCCGGCGTCGGCCAGCAGTCGGAGCGTTTTTAACCTCGCGTTGATAGGAGGGGCCTGCGGCGAAAAATGCTTCCGGATATCATCCCGGTCGGTTTCGACTGTCATGCTGACACGCACCTTATCTCCGAGCCGCACAAGCAGATCGATATCTCTGCGAACAAGCGGACTGCGGGTCTGCACGAATAAAAAATCAGGGGGATCGCAGGCCATAATTTCCAGCAAGGATCGGGTGATTTGCTCCTTATATTCGACGGGCTGATACGGATCGGTACTCGATGACATGAAGATGGTGACGGGCCCTTTGGCTTTCGCTTTTTGGAACTCTTTGCGGAAAACGCCTGCCGCCGTTTGTTTGATATCGACCCACGTTCCCCACGGCGCGTCCCGGAAAGTGGAGACGGGCATTTGCCGCACATAGCAGTAAGAACAGCCGAACGAACAGCCGGTATAAGGGTTCAGCGAATGACTGTAGCCGCGCAAAAAGCCGGTCCCTTTATTCAGAATCGTTTTGGGGTGTTTGTATAAATATTCCATTCATACCTGCCTTTACTTGGCGTCGTGGAAAATAATGCCGAGACTATATCTCGTCCCTGACGTAATTGTGCTTACGCCGTGCCGCAGCGTCGTTCTGTAATAGCCGCGCGATCCCGATACGGGCCGATGATGGGTCGGGAAAATGAGCCCTTCGCCTTGCTCCAGGGCGATGACGTGGCCCCGGCTTTGCGCCCGCGGCCGCTGTTCCACAAGCAGAAATTCCCCGCCGGTGTAATCTTGGCCTTTTTGATTCAGCGCGAAAACGACCTGAAAAGGGAAGAATACTTTTCCATACAAATCCTGATGCAGGCAGTTGTAGCCCCCGGCTTCGTATTTCAAAATCAGCGGGGTGGAACGGGTCTGCCCCTCTTCATGGCATTGCTCCAGAAATTCCGCCAGCGTCTGCGGATAAACGGCCTCGCGGCCCAATTGCTCAAGCCAGCGATTGGCCGTCTTTGACAGCTGCGGATATAATCCGCAGCGCAGCTGCTGCAGCAGAGCGGGGAGGGGAGCGTCGTAATATTTGTACTCGCCGATGCCAAAACGGTATCTGGCCATGTCGATGGTGCTGCGGAAATGCTCTTGCTCCCCGTAGGTGCCGATAATGTCCGTGCACGCCGCCGGATCGAGCAGGGAAGGGAGCTTCGCGTACCCGTCCCTGTCCAGCGACTGCTGCAGCGACTCCCAGTCCAGAGCGGCCATGCGCGCAGCGAGGCGGTCAGGCATGCTGCAAGCCTCCTTCGACCGGAGCGCCGCTGCGTTCCAATTGCAGCAGCTTCGTTTTCATATCCAGGCCGCCGCGGTAGCCGGTGAGCGCGCCGTTTTTGCCAATGACCCGGTGGCAGGGCACCGTTATTAAAACGGGATTCGCCCCAATGGCTGCACCGACAGCCCGTACCGAAGCCGGTTTCCGTATTTGCTCAGCGATATCCGAGTAAGAAAAAGTTTGCCCATAGGGAATGGCGCAGAGCGCGTTCCATACGGCCATTTGAAAGGGCGTCCCGCGCAGGTCGAAAGGAACGGAAAAACTCGTGCGCGTCCCTTGCAAATATTCGGTAAGCTCGGCCGCATAGGGCAGCAGCTTGTCATCGTCCCGAACGAACGCGCTGCCGGGGAACCGGATGCGGGCCCAGTCGGCCAATTCCTCGAAAGGGCGGTTTTGCGACCCTACGAAACAAAGCCCTGCCGCCGTAGCTGCGATATGAATATTCCACTCGTCATGCGCGAGTGCCGACCAATAAATCGGCGAATTAGTTTTGCTGCTCATGTTCAGTTGCCTCCTTTATCATTTGGTGCCGCATTTGGCGAAAGCCTGCCGGCGTATAGCCCGTTTTCTTTTTGAACAAAGTTATAAAATAGGGCGTATTTGACAAACCTACGCTCCGGCCAACCTCGGCAATCGCTTTATCCGTCGAAGCAAGCTGCTCCTTGGCCTGCTCGATCCGCCTCTGCTGGATGTACTCGACCGGCGTGATGCCCGTCACCTTTTTGAACGTCCGATGCAGATGATACGGGCTGCCATGTCCGATATCCGCGAGCATGCCGAGCGTTAAATTTTCCATGTAATGTTTGTCCATGTATGCCGTGACCAGAGCTACCCATTCGTCATCCGGCAGCCGCTCGCCGGTAGGCTTGCATCGCTTGCAGGGGCGAAATTTGGCGGACAGCGCCAGCTCCGCGGTTCGAAACAAGCCGATATTTTCTTTTTTCGGCGGTCTGGATTTGCAGGATGGGCGGCAAAAAATGCCGGTAGTTTTGACCGCATAATAAAAATGACCGTCATACGAAGCATCGTTGCCGATGATCGCTTGCCATTGCTCGTCTGTCAGCGGCTCCATGATTGCCGGGCCGGCCGCGCCGCCGTCAAAGCTGCGATGAACGATTTTCGGTTCCTGCTTCTTTTGGTTCGTCATCTTCGCTCACCTCCCACGAACAGTATAACCCCAAAAAGGATCGTTTGTACGCATTTTCGAATGTAATAGCAAGATAACGAAATTGCGGGAAATCCGCTCGGCAAGCTCGTCGGCCGTTACAGGCCGCACTTTGTTAGCGGCGTTTTCATGTGTAATCCGAAATTATAAACTTGTTCAAGTATGGCGCTAAGAGATATAATAGATTGGGTATTAACATGTCCGTTACCGTTAACGAAGATCAAGTAAAATAAGAAAGTGGGATCAGCATGGGTCGTAAGTGGAACAATATCAAAGAAAAAAAAGCCTCGAAGGATGTAAATACGAGCCGCATTTATTCGAAGTTCGGACTTGAAATATATGTGGCGGCAAGGAAGGGCGAGCCGGACCCCGAATCCAACCGGGCGTTAAAAGTCGTGCTTGAGCGCGCAAAAACGTACAACGTACCCAAAGCGATCATCGACCGTGCGATTGAAAAGGCTAAGGGCAGTTCGGAAGAAACTTATGAAGAGCTTCGCTATGAAGGCTTCGGACCGAACGGTTCCATGCTCATCGTAGATGCATTGACAAATAACGTGAACCGCACGGCTTCGACTGTGCGCTCTGCGTTCAATAAAAATGGCGGCAGCATGGGGGTAAGCGGATCGGTAGCGTATATGTTCAATCCGACAGCGATCATCGGTCTCGCCGGCAAAACTGTGGATGAAGTCATTGAACTGCTGCTTGAAGCGGATGTGGACGTGCGCGACGTCGAGGAAGAAGACGATTCCGTCGTTGTATACGCCGAACCCGAACAGTTCCATGCCGTACAGGAAGCGTTCAAGAACGCCGGCATAACGGAATTTACAGTTGCCGAATTGACTTTGCTTGCGCAAAACTTCGTAACGCTCCCGGAAGACGCACAGGCGCAATTCGAAAAAATGATCGACGCCCTGGAAGACCTGGAAGACGTTCAGCAAGTGTATCATAATGTGGAATTTGAAGAGTAATCCCTAATCGTGAAAAGAGGAAAAGCCGCACAGACGCGGCTTTTTATCGTTTTATTCAGCGTTTTGACGCACCGGTTTAAAGCTGTTCAGCAGCCGTTCGATGTTGATTCTGGCGTGGCCGACATGCTTGTTGTCCCGGGTCAGCCGGCTTGCCATAATTCCGCCTTCGATGGAAGAGAAGATGAAAGAGGCGATAGATTCGGTGTCCATATCGGCGCTGAATTCCCCGTCGGCGACACCTTGCCGCAAAATGCCTTGAATGAATGAGGACATGCCTTCGTACGCTTCCAGGGCGCGTTCCCGCAGCACGGGGAAGGAGTGGTCGCTTTCGACCGCTGTATTAAGAAAAGGGCATCCGCCCTTAATTGGCGGGTTGTGGACCGTATCGCTGTAAACGTCGCACATGGCGATCACTTTGCCGATTGCGTTAGAAGCGTTTTCGATGGCCGCGGAGAAATGCCCCCATAAAACTTGGCCCGCATACGCGAAAGCTTCCAAAGCGATCTCGTCCTTGTTCGCGAAGTTCCGGTAGATTCCCCCTTTGGTCAAACCGGTCGCATCCATAATATCCTGTATCGTCGAACCCGCATATCCTTTATCGTTAAAAAGCTCCGCAGATTTCATAATGATATGCAGCTTTGTTTTGTCGCTTTTGCGCATGTGCAGCTTCCTTTCACCTGTGGCTTGGACTCTCTCATAATATTGTAACATTTCATAAGTGAATTATAATGCAGTTTGTTGTACAATAAAAGAGACCGGACGGTTCGGTTCCGATGAAGGGGGAGAGGATGGCTATTTTTATGGAAAAAACGAAATTCAAGTACTTATACCCGCTGATGTTGGCGGCATCGGTTGTTTACATTATTTATGTCGCGTTTATGAACTTGTATCATGACCCGCAGGCCGCCGCATTTCTGGGGCAAAAAATCAATCTGAGACGGGCTCTCAATGTTCCGGTTTGGTTGAGCGTGATGCATATCCACGTCGTTGCCGCTTGTCTGGCTATGTTGGCCGGAGCTCTGAATTTTTCCACGCAGATTTTGCGAAAATACCGGAAATTCCATAGAATAAACGGCTATTTGTACGTTATTTTCGTCCTGATCGTATGTATAACTTCCGGTTATATGGCGCCCTATTCGACAGGCGGGAGGGTTACGAGCATTGCCTTCAATCTGTTGAGTATGGTCTGGTTCGCCATGACGATCGCCGCGATTGTTCAAATTAAACGCAAGCAGGTCGCCAAACATCGCAAATGGATGGTTCGAAGCTTCGTATTTTGTTTTACGAACCTGTTTATTCATCTGATTACCTTTATTCTGCATAACGGGTTAGCAATGAAGTATGAGCTAAGCTACATAATCGGCGTATACGGATCGATACTTGTTAACTTCATCCTCGCGGAGATCGTGATTCGTTTTGTGTATACGAAGGAGCCGAACATAAAAGCTGTTGGATAGAAAGGAGGATTACGATGCACGTACAAATTGTTTTGTTTGACGGTTTTGATCTGCTGGATGCTTTGGCGCCCTATGAAGTGTTCTGCGCGGCTGAAATGTGCTCGGGCGGCGGGAAACTCGATCCGGAACGAGCCGGACTCATTGTTGTACCCGGAGCGTCCGGAGAAGTAAGCGGAGATGGGCTGGATTCCGTCCCGGCTATTCTCAAGAGAGCGATGGAAACACAGTTGACGGATTTGATGAGAGAAGCTTTTCAGCGACCCGATATAACTGTGGCTACGGTTTGCGGAGGCTCTCTTTTGTTTGCGATGGGCGGGCTGTTGGAAGGCCGTCATGCCGTCACGAACCATCTTGGAATGGATGTTCTGGGAGCGACGGGCGCGGTTCCGGTGGCGGCGAGAGTCGTCGATGACGGCAATCTGATAACCGGCGGCGGGGTGACGTCCGGCCTCGATGTCGCCTTATACTTGGTCGAACGCGAGTTAGGACCGCGCATCGCGCACGCTGTCGAGACTTTGTTTGAGTTCGAACGGCGGGGAACGGTCTGGCAAAATCGCGGGCTTGCCCCGGTCGCGGTCGCCGACGATTCGCACATCGTTGCTGCGGTCGAGCAGGCTTTTGATGCGGCTCCAGACGAGCCGCTTCAAAGCGGGTTCGATCCTGCCAAAGGCTCGATTTTCGACGGCGAATGGAGCGCGGCTATCTCTACGCCGGTTGGCAAACTAGCCGTTATGCTGGATATCACAACCAGGAACGGCCGGATCAGCGGAACAGCCAGGCAGGGCGATGAGGTTGTCGAATTTAATGATCCCGTCGTTCAAGGGAACCGGCTCTCCTGGTCGCAGCGCGTTACCAAACCTATGCGGTTGAATTTGAAATTCGACGTAACCGTATCCGGCAGCGTCATGACAGGAGTCGCCAAAGCCGGTATGCTGCCAGCCTCCAAGCTGGCCGGCGAGCGGATCGCGGCAGCAAATCGATAGCCGGCGGAGAGCGGGTCGCGGCGGCATGTCAATTACTGGAGGTCGGCGATTTCATCGATGAAAAGGTCATGGCACACTTTTTGTGTACTGTGGCCTTAATTTTTGTCGACTAAAGCCGCCGCGGATATGTAACAGTGCTTTTCAAGCGCTAATGTTATGCCAAATCAGGTCCTATCAAGACGAACCCGGTTGTCCGATCCACTATTGTTTGCACAACAGCCATGCTTTGCCCGAAAACCTGCGAAAATACAGGAATTTTCGCCGGGAGAGGCTAGTTTGGAGGAAAAGCCTGCAATTGTGCAGGAATTTTCGCTCGTGAGGGGCGGAGCGCTAGATTTATGCGGAAAAGCCTGCAGATTTGCAGGAATTTTCCGGAAACAAGGGCTACGAGGGTCAAAAGCCTGCACTTTTGCAGGCTTTGTGCACACGTCGCTGCCGGCTCACTAGCTCGAGCGGCCCGGGCTATTCAAGCAACGGTCTGCCCTGCCCGAAAACCTGCGAAAATACAGGAATTTTCGCAGGAACCGGCCGGTTTGAAGGAAAAGCCTGCGATTGTGCAGGAATTTCCGCACATAAGGGGGCTGGGCCCTAGGTTTGGACGGAAAAGCCTGCAGATTTGCAGGAATTTTCCGGAAACAAGATGGCGTACAATAGTTTGTGTACCAAGATCTGGAGTCTTCCAGACAGCAAAAAAGTAGGGTATTCTCGGGATGGCTAAAGTCACCAAGAAAGGAACCCTACTCATGGCAACTATAACAGAAAACAT
>NZ_JBYLHY010000055.1:0-28525 GCF_057749925.1 Paenibacillus sp. sgz302191 | reverse complement strand
TCCACGCGTTCCCATCTCGAACACGACCGTTAAGCCCTCCAGCGTCGATGGTACTTGAACCGAAGGGTTCTGGGAGAGTAGAACGTTGCCAAGCACAGCAAATAGCCTTCTTGAGAAAACAATCTCAGGAAGGCTATTTCTTATTGTACGTGGCGTGCCTAGCGCCGCGTTGCAGTTCTTTGAAACCGGCAAAGCAGCCTCTAAACAGGCTGCCTTGTCGGTTTTTTTTGATTTACCGGCGGCTCTAATGACAGGTCTGGCGTACGAGCAGCTCAGGCTCTACCATGACAGCGCTGGACTGAAGCTGGTGATTCATTAAATCAAACAGCATCAGGGCGGCCAGCAAGCCGATTTTTTCTTTGTCCTGCCGCATTGTGGACAGGGGGGGATACATATATTTGCATGCTTCAATATCGTCGCATCCGATAATTGCCACATCGTTCGGGACGGCCATTCCCTTTTCCCTCAAAGCTCGCATAGCGCCGATCGCCAAATGGTCGGAGGCTGCGAATATGGCCCGCGGGAGCTGTCCGCGGCTTAACATTTCTTGCATCGCGAGATAGCCGCTGTTTTCGAAAAAATCAGCCTCGCTTACAAACCAACCGTCATTCACGGACAGTCCGAAGTTTTGCATAGCCTGCTTAAGATAATCCTCCCGCATTTTGGAAATCGGACTATGGCTTCCGATAAAGCCGATCTCCTTAAACCCCTGCAAATAATAGTGTTCCACGACTTTATTAGCCATATTGGAGTTGTCTGTCATAATAAATCCGGAATTGCGCCCTGTTAATTCGAGGTCGATGCCAATACAGGGAATATCGCTTTGATCGAGCTCGGAGATGCAAGGCTCCAATTCCTCCCCGGATATCAATATGCAGCCGTCAACCTGAAAATAGTTGCACCTGGCCAGATAATCTTTTTCGGAATCATGGAATTTCTCATTTGAGAAAAAAATTAAATCATAGCCGAGAAGGCCGATGCGCTTTTTAAAAGAGTTAATTACATCGATAAAAAACGGATGATTGAATTCGGCATTGATTTTTCCGGCGTAGATGACTCCGACCAGATTGGATTTTTTGCCGCCTATGGCCGCTTTGCCCGTGGAGGATGATTGATAGCCGGTTTCTTGAATGATTTTAAGAACCTTTTGTTTGGTTTCTTCGCTTACTTCATCGTAATTATTCAAAATTTTGGAAACGGTAGAAACGGATACCCCGGCGAGTTTAGCAATTGTATTAATCGTTATTTTCAATGGGCTCACCTCTTTTTGCCTTCGATGCCAAAGAGCAGATTTTCGTAATTAATCTTAACATATTGAAACTTTTCGTCAATGAGAAATCGGATTTTAACGAAAGTTTTCGCGGTTTTTTAGGGATTCCACGAGAAAATCGTGTCTATTTAGCATTATTTTACGAAAACAAGCAGAAAAACTTCTAAAAAAATCTTTACATTAACGAAAATTTCGTGGATAATGTTTCTTGGAAACGGGATTTTTTCCAAATACTGATATGCTAAGTTCATCATTTCATATTGAATCCAGGGGGAAATCTAATGCTCAAAAAATGGTCTTTAGGACTCGTATCCTTAGTTACGGCTGTATCATTGACGGCATGCGGAAGCGGAAACGATGTAAGCGGGGGCTCCGGCGGAGGATCGACTGCAGCGTCTTCTGGAAGCGATTCCGCGAAAGGCGGAAGCGACAAAGCGGTTACTTTGAAAATTATTCATTGGAAAAATGAAGCCGCTAACAAATGGTTCGACAAGTTTAACAAGAAGTTTGAGGAAAAGTATCCGAACATCAAAATCGATTATACGACGGTTCCTTCCGACGATACGTTCAAGCAGCTGCAGCAAACTCGTATTCAAGCAAATGATGTGGACATTATTACGAATATGTCCGCGCTTGTCGGCGCTCCGGCCGATTGGTCCAAAGGCGCAGCCGATCCGGCATGGAAGCAATGGATTGACGCGGGCTTGATTACGGATCTTTCCGATCAGCCTTTTGTCAAAAATTACACGCCCGAATCGATTAAGGACGGCGGAACCTACAATGGAAAAGTGTATGGCATTACAACCGGGTCCGTGGCTTTCTCCGGACTGTTTTACAATAAAGAAATGTTCGAGAAGAACGGCTTGAAAGCTCCGGCGACATGGGACGAATTCGTTAAAGTGCTCGATACGTTAAAAGCGGCGGGCGTTTCGCCGATCGGATTTGCCGGCAAAGACATCTGGCCGATTAACCTGGCCGTTCAAGGGCTGCAGGCCAGCGTTCACAAGGATCAGCTTGCTTACATTAAAGGACTATGGAACGGCTCAACCAAGTTCACCGATCCCGAAGCGATCGATATTTTGACAAAAGCGCAAAAAATGATGACCTATGCGGATAAAGGCTTCATGGGCGTCGATTACGCCTCGCTTCCAGGCCTGTTCGCTCAGGGCAAGGTTGCGATGATCGCCGACGGAACGTGGGATGCTCCGACGATTGCCGCGGCAAATCCGAATCTCAAATTCGGCTACTTCCCGATTCCGGGGAGCTCGGACCCGGCGCAAAATAAAGCGCTCGCAGGTAAATACGATCTGACCTTCATGGTCGCGGAAAAATCGAAAAATAAAGATGCCGCTATGAAGTACCTGACCTTTTTCTCCGAGCCGGCGAACTATGCGGAATATGTGAACGATGTAGGCTTCCTGCCCGTTCAGAAGAATGTGGATCTGAAGAGCGCGTTCATCAAAGAGCTTGAACCGAACATCCAAGGCTTTAAGCTCGCTTGGGATCAATTGTTCATTAACCGCAACAATGCAGGGGAGCACGTAGCGGGGTCCAGCGTTCACGCGGAGTTCCTGACGCCTGCCGGGCCGATCAAAACGCCTCAAGAGCTGGCGAATTTAAGTCAAAAAGAGTGGGATGCCGCGAAATAGCATTACGTGAAATGAGGTGTGAACGTGTACCCGTTCGCTAAAGGTTTCCGCAAACATGTGCCTCTTATGCTTTTGTCGATTCCGTTGATGCTTTATCTTGTGTTCGGATTTTTGCCTTCTCTCGGCACGGTATTGTTTTCGTTTACGAACATGACGGGGCTCCCGGGACAAAAATGGCAGTTTGTAGGATGGCATAATTTCCAGCGTTTCTTTTTCTCTTCCGATCAGCAGGAACGGATTTTGGGCATAGAAAGGACGCTTTACTTTTCGCTTGCCGTGACGATTTTCCAGAACGGAATTGCTTTGTTCGCAGCCGTTCTTCTCAATCAGCGCCTGAAGGGCGACGGCTTTTTCCGAGCGGTATTTTTTCTTCCGGTTGTGCTTGGCGTCACGGTGTCGGGGCTTGTGTGGAAAATGATGTTCAACCCCTTGGAAGGGCCTGTGCAGAAAATATTGGGCTGGTTCGGAGGCCACTCCAATTTCCTGGGCAGCTATGACGCGGCTTTTCCGCTCGTTATTTTCGTTCAGATCTGGATGTACATGGGGTATTCCATGGTCATTTTCCTTGCGGGCTTGCAGACGATTCCGAAGGATTTGTACGAAGCCGGATATATCGACGGCACTTCGCCGTGGCAGTCTTTTCGCAACATTACGTTCCCGCTCATTGCCCCGTCGTTTACGGTAAACATTCTTTTGTCGCTGATTGGCGCTTTGCAAACGTTCGATACGATTTTTGTGCTGACGGGCGGGAAGTTTCACACGAATACATTGGCGGTGGACGTGTTTAACGCAGCATTTACAAGTACGCAGGATTTGGGGTATGCTTCCGCGGTGGCGATGATCCAATTTGTATTCGTTTTTATCGTTGTTGCGATTTCACAGTATTACTTGCGTAGAAGAGAGGTACAGATGTAATGAGACGAAGCGCAGTATTAAATCTGTCCTCTTATCTGATTATTCTCATCCTGGCGGGCCTCTATGTAATACCTTTGTTTCTGGTGCTGAACACTTCGGTAAAGACGGTCGAAGAATTCAATTTAAGTCCTAACGCCCTGGCGTCGTCGATACATTTGGATAACTTTGTCCGGGCTTGGAAGCAGGGGAATTTTGAGGATTATTTTTTGAACAGTCTGGTGTACACGTCCACCTCCACTGTGCTGACCTTGATGCTCTCGCTGTTTGCGGCCTTTCCGCTGGCCAGAGGTTACGTAAAATGGAGTTCGGCCATTTATTTTTTCTTCCTGCTGTCGATCTTCCTGCCTAACCCGCTGGTGCCGCAGTTTAAACTGATTCAATGGCTCCATCTGTACAACAATCCGGTAGGCTATGTGATTTTGAAAACTACAGGAACAGGCATCGTCTTCATGATGTTCGTAGGGTACATCAAATCGATCTCCAGGGAGCTTGATGAAGCTGCAGGTATGGACGGGTGCGGATATCTTCGTTATTTGTTCCACATTATTTTCCCTTTGATGAAGCCGGTGGTGGCGACGGGGGTGACATTGACGGCTATACAAACCTGGAACGATATTATCGGTCCGATCATTTATTTGTCCAGCTCGAAGTATGCGCCTGTTACAAAAGGCTTGTTCAGTTTCTATGGGCAGTACACGAACCAATGGCCGCTCTTGGCTTGCGGGATCATGATTATTGTTTTTCCGCTGCTGGTGCTGTATTTGTTCGTACAGCGTTATTTGGTAGACGGGGCGCTGGCAGGCGCGGTGAAGTCTTGAATAAAGTTGTCTCTAAGGCGGTTCTATACGTCTTAAGGGGCAACTTTTTTTTGTGGCCATGTAATTTTTACAAAAATAAACCGGCTTGTTATGTATGGTTACAAACTTGTGTTATACAAATTGACCGTCTCCGTGTACGGATTTACAATAAAACAAATTATTGAGTTGATATGCAAAAAAAGTATCGGATTTAGAGGTGATGGCGAGTGATTCTGACATTGGAAAAGGTTAATGGGCTGGATCGGGAAGGTTTTATACTCGCTTTCGGCGCACTTTTTGAGCATTCGCCATGGATTGCGGAGCAGGCGTGGCATGCCGCGCCGTTTGCTTCCCGGCAGGATTTGATTTCGGCGCTGGAGCAGGCGGTTTGGAAAGCGGGCGAGGAAGCGCAGTTGGCGCTTTTGCGGGCTCATCCCGATCTGGGCACGCGGGTGGCAATGACGGACCATTCCGTGCTGGAGCAGGCGGGGGCCGGTTTGGACCGTTTAACCCCGCAGGAGTACGAACAGTTTTTGGAGCTGAACGATCAATATACGAAAAAGTTCGCTTTTCCATTCATTATGGCGGTCAAAGGGCAGACCAAAGACTCCATTCGCGAAGCGATTCAAATGCGTATCCACGGCACGGCGGAGGAAGAAAGGGCGAAAGCGCTGCGGGAAGTTTGTAAAATTGCGCGTTTTCGGCTGGCACAAATTTTGAAAATGGAAACGGAGGAATCCATCATGCATACAGAAGCGCGGCAAGAAAGAATGATGTATTACGGAAAAGGCGACGTGTGGGTATACCGTTCCTATGCAAAACCATTGACGAATGTGAAGCTGATTCCGGAATCCGGTTTTACGGGGCGGGATAACATTCTTTTCGGTATGAACATTAAAGTTGCGGTCAGCGGGGAGCGGTTTTTCACATCTTTTTCGGAGGGAGATAATTCCCAGGTTGTAGCTACGGATTCGATGAAAAATTTCATTCTGCGGCAGGCGGGAGAGTATGAAGGCGCTACGGCGGAAGGGTTCCTTGAATTCGTCGGGCGCAAATTTCTTGAAACATATCCGCAAATGACGGGCGTCCGGCTGACGGCGGATCAGGTGCCTTTTGACGAGCTTCCGGTTTCCGGCAAAGACGGCTTCGCGGCCAGCGAGCTTGTATTCCGGTATTCGCATAACGAACATCCCACCGCTCTGATCGAGGTTGCGCGGACCGGGGAGGGAATCGTGAT
Source organism: Paenibacillus sp. sgz302191 (assembly GCF_057749925.1). NCBI lineage: Bacteria > Bacillati > Bacillota > Bacilli > Caryophanales > Paenibacillaceae > Paenibacillus > Paenibacillus sp. sgz302191. Next base: position 22,657 of record NZ_JBYLHY010000055.1, on the reverse strand, counting down.
TGCGGAGCATTCGAGCGGGCTTGGGGACATTAAGCTGATCAAGGTAAAGGGCAGTTCGTTCGCCGGTTTTGTCAGAGACGAGTATACGACGCTGCCGGAATCGTTTGATCGGCCTTTGTTCATATTTTTGGACATCGCCTGGCGGTATGCGAACGTGGAGGATGCACTCGATTCGGATCGCGGCGGTTATGTGGCTTCCGAGCAAATCCGCGATATTGCGCACACGATGTTCCATGAAGAGAATTCTCCGTCGATTCAAAATCTGATTTATAAGATCGGGCTGCGCGCCCTGAGCCGTTTTCCGCAGCTTGCGGAGATTCGCTTCGAGTCCAATAACCGGACTTGGGAAACGGTGCTGGAATCGGCGAAAAACAGCGAGGGCAAAGTGTTCACGGAGCCGCGGCCGCCGTACGGTTTTCAAGGGTTCTCCATGACGCAAAGCGATGTGGCGGAAAGCGGCGGAGCCGGGCGATGAGCGGTGCGCTGACTACGCATGTGCTGGATATCAGCGGCGGCTGCCCTGCGCAAGGAGTCAGGATTGAGCTGTTTCGCCTGCAGGGCCGGGGGCTGGAGCCGCTTCGCACAGTTGTCACCAATGAAGACGGGCGGATCGGCAGCGCGGTTTTATCGGCTGAGGAGCTGGTTCCGGGGGTTTATGAGCTGGTCTTTCATGTGGGCGATTACTTTCGGGGCAAGGGCACCCTTTTGCCGGAGCCGGCTTTTTTGGATCAAGTGCCGATTCGGTTCGGCGTAGCGGATTCGGAATCTCATTATCATGTGCCGCTGCTGATTGCTCCCTGGGGCTACAACACGTACAGAGGCAGTTGACGAAGGGAGCGGCGGGAGGAGGAGAAGCTCTTGGAACATTTTGACCTGATTATCAGAGGCGGAAGCGTTGTGTTCAAAGATAAAGTTTACCAAACGGATATCGGCATACGCGGCGGAAAAATCGCCGCTCTGGCCGGGCATCTTGGCGAAACGGCGAGTGCTGCAAGCACTTATGATGCCGCAGGACTGCATGTCCTGGCAGGAATGGTCGACGCGCATGTGCATTTGAACGAGCCCGGGCTGGGCCACTGGGAAGGCTTCGCCTCCGGTTCGGCCGCGCTTGCTGCGGGGGGCTGCACGTCCTACGTAGATATGCCGTTGAACGGCGTTCCTCCGACGGTGCGCATTGAAGCGCTTCAACAGAAGCTGGATGCGGCGGGCGAGGAATCCTGCGTGGATTTTGCGCTATGGGGCGGATTGGTGCCCGGCAACGTCGGCGAGCTGCAGGCGCTGGCGGATGCCGGCGTCGCCGGATTTAAAGCGTTCATGTCCTGTCCCGGCGGAGAAGGGGAAGATATTTTTGCGGAAGTCGACGACTGGACGCTGTTCGAAGGGATGAAAGAGATAGCCAGCCTTGGGAAGGTGCTGGCTTTGCATGCCGAAAGCGAGCCGATCGTAGGCAGGCTCGCCCGTGAGTTTCAAGCGGCCGGCAAGCGCGGCGCGGCGGACTACGTCAATTCCCGACCGGTGCTGGCCGAGCTTGAGGCGGTGAACCGGGCGTTGTTTTTCGCGGAGCAGACGGGGTGTGCGCTGCATTTTGTGCACATCAGCAGCAGCGAAGCGGTGGAGGCGATCGATCGGGCGAAAGCGAGAGGCATTAATGTGACGGTGGAAACGTGCCCGCACTATCTCGCGCTCAGCTCCGCCGATCTGGAGAGGCTCGGTCCTGTCGCCAAATGCGCGCCGCCGCTGCGCAGCCTGGAAGAACAGGAGCGCCTGTGGTCGGCGGTGTCGGAGGGACGGATCGACATCATCGCTTCCGATCACTCGCCGTGTCCGACGGACATGAAACAAGGCGATATGTTCGAAGCGTGGGGCGGCATAGCCGGCGCGCAGAGTTCCATGGAGCTAATGCTGGACGAAGGGCATCTGCGCAGAGGGGTGCCGCTGCCGGAGCTGTCGCGAATGCTCTCGCTGCATCCGGCGCAGCGCTTCGGCCTGCATCCGCGCAAAGGTGAAATCGCTATCGGTGCGGACGCGGATTTGGCCGTTGTCGATCTGCGGCACGGCTATACGCTCCGGCAGGACGATTTGCTGCAGCGGCACAAGCACAGCCCGTATGTCGGCCGGACTTTCGGCTGCAGGGTGCAAGCAACGTTGTCCCACGGGCGGTTCGTATACGAGCTGGGGCAAGGGATTGCGGCCAAGGGCAAGGGCAAGGACGAGGACAAAGCCAAGGACAAGGACAAGGACAAGGGAGCCGGGACGTGGCTTCGCCACAAGGATGCGGAGGGAGGTGGCGGCAATGGCTAAAATGGCGCCCGATTCGTTTCATCTTTTATCCCTTTATTCCGAGCGGCTGACTTCGGTATTGGAGTGGCTCGCCGGTTACGGCGCCGACCCGGAAGGAGGCGTTACCCGGCTGCTGTACACCAGGCCATGGCTGCAGGCGCAGCAAGCTTTGGCCGCGAAAATGCAGCATTTCGGCCTGGAGGCGCAGTTCGACCCCGTCGGCAACCTTTACGGCAAGCTGCAGGGCACGAACGGCAAATTGAAGCCGGTTTTGACGGGCTCGCATATCGATACGGTCAAAAACGCCGGAAAATATGACGGCGCCTACGGCGTAGCTGCAGGGCTGCTGGCGCTGGCCTTTTTGAAAGCGGCGTACGGCATGCCGAAAAGGACGCTGGAGGTCGTATCGCTCAGCGAGGAGGAAGGCAGCAGATTTCCGCTGGCCTACTGGGGCTCCGGCAATGTGACGGGAGTGATGTCCCTCGCCGACGCCGAAGGCAAAACGGACGTTGACGGCGTCACGTTAAAAGAAGCGATGGAAGCTGTCGGGTTCGGCGCGGCTTCGTTGGCCGACTGCCGGCGGGACGACCTCGAAGCTTATATCGAGCTTCATATCGAGCAGGGCGCCGTCCTTGAGCGGCTGGATAAGCAGATCGGCGTCGTCACGGCGATCGTCGGCCAGAAGCGTTTTACGGTCCGGCTGGAAGGCACGGCCAATCATGCGGGGACGACGCCGATGAAATGGCGGTACGATGCGCTGGCCGGCGCCGCGGAAATGGCCGTGCTGGTCGAAAGCATGGCGCTGCAGGAAGGGGAGCCGCTCGTGGCGACCGTGGGGCGATTCGAGGTGAAGCCGGGGACTCCCAACGTAGTGCCGGGGGAAGTGGATATGACGCTCGACATCCGGCATACGGACGAAGCGAAAATGAACGCTTTTACCGCGGAACTTCTTGGCAAAATGAAGCAAATTGCGGCAAGCCGAGGGCTCCGCCTCGCCGTTCAGGAGCGGCTTCATGTCCCGCCGGTAGGCATGGACGAAGGGATTATGCGCGATATCGAGCGCATATGCGAGTCCTACGAGCTGGCCCATATGCGGATCGCGAGCGGCGCGGGCCACGATGCGCAGCTGTTCGCGGAATGCTGCAAGGCGGCGATGATTTTTGTGCCCAGCCGTTCGGGAATCAGCCACAATCCGCAGGAGTACACAGCTCCTGAAGATCTGGAAGCGGGATTCCAGACGCTGGTCCATTTACTATATGAATACGGCTATGGAGGAAAAGCGGATGAAAGCATATAAAGATTTGGCGCCTTCTTTGCGAACGATCATGACGCCGGGCCCTGTTGAGGTCGATCCGCGTGTGCTGCGTGCCATGTCTTTTCCGATATTGGGGCAGTTCGATCCGGAATTTACGGAATTAATGAATGAGACGATGGAGATGCTGCGGGAGCTGTTTCAAACCGAAAACCGCTGGTGTTACCCGGTGGACGGCACTTCCCGGTCGGGCATAGAGGCCGTTCTCGTGAGTATCATCGAGCCGGGGGACAAAGTGCTCGTGCCGATATACGGGCGCTTCGGCAATCTGCTCGTCGAAATCGCCGAGCGGTGCGGCGCCGAAGTCGTCATCATCGAACGCGAATGGGGCGGCGTCTTCGAGCCGGAGGAAATCGCCGCGGCAATTCGCCGGGAGCGGCCGCAGATCGTCGCCATCGTTCACGGCGAGACGTCGACGGGCTGCATCCAGCCCCTGGAGGGCATCGGAGCGGTATGCCGCGAAACCGGCGCGCTGCTCGTCGTCGACGCAGTCGCCACGATCGGCGGCGTGCCGGTCGAGACCGATGCGTGGCAGCTTGACGCGGTGATCGGCGGCACGCAAAAATGTTTGTCCGTGCCGGCGGGAATGGCGCCGATTACGTACAACGAGCGTGTGGAAGCGAAGGTGCTTCGCCGCAAGTCGATCGAAAGAGGGCTGCGCGACAAAGCCGCGGATCCGCGCGAGGGGCAGACGGTCCCAAGCAACTATTTTGATCTGGGGATGCTGCAGGATTATTGGAGCCCGGCGCGGCTCAATCACCATACGGAAGCGACGTCCATGCTGTACGCGCTGCGCGAGGGGCTGCGGCTCGTGCTGCAGGAAGGCTTGCAGCGGCGCTTCGCCAGGCACAAGCGGCATGAAGCGGCGCTCGTCGCGGGATTGCGTGCGATGGGGCTGACGCTGTACGGCGATCTGGCCTGCAAGCTCCCGGTCGTCACCTGTATCCGCATTCCCGCGAATGTGATGGGGGAATCGGTGCGGTCCATGCTTTTGGGCAACTTCGGTATCGAGATTGCCAGTTCATTCGGCCCTTTGAAAGGGCAAATATGGCGGATCGGCACGATGGGTTTCAGCTGCAATCAAAAAAATGTGCTGCACGTTCTAGGCGCGCTCGAAGCCGTGCTGCTCTGGCACGGAGCGGATGTTCCGGCAGGCAAAGCCGTTCAGGCAGCGTTAACCTTTTATGCCCGGGAGGAGGAAGCTCATTGCTGAACATTATGCCTCGTTCCGAACGTGCGATGATTGCGACGCCGCATTATTTGGCGAGCAGCGTCGGCAGCATGGTTTTGCAGCAAGGCGGCAACGCTTTTGATGCTGCGGTGGCGGTCAGCGCCGCGCTCGCCGTCGTGTATCCCCATATGACCGGGCTTGGCGGGGATGCTTTTTTTCTCATCTACCATCCGGCTTCGCGGAAGTATGTAGCTTTTAACGGCAGCGGCCGGTCGGCGGCGCTCGCGACGCCTGATTTTTATAAGGCGAAAGGGCTGTACACGATTCCGCAAAGAGGGATTTTGAGCGCCATTACAGTGCCCGGGATGGTCGATACCTGGTGGCAGGTGTGGAAAAGCTACGGCAGGCTGGCGTGGGAGCAGCTTTTGGAGCCGGCGGTTCGCTATGCGGAGCAAGGTTTTCCGATTTCCAGAAACCTGGCGTATTGGATGCGGAAAAATGAACCGCTTATTCGCGCCTCCGAGGCTTTGAGCGCTGTGTATATGTCTGGTGGCAAGCTGCTGCAGGAAGGAGACCGGCTCTTGCAAAAGCAGCTCGCAAATACGCTGCGGACAGTGCAGCGGGAGGGCAGGGACGCTTTTTATAAAGGGTCTGTGATGCGGGCTTTGACGGCGGCTGTCGAGCGGGACGGGGGCTTGCTTCGCGGGGAGGATTTCGAGCGTCATTCCGGGGCCTGGGTCGAACCGATTTCGGCGTCCTACCGCGGGTATGACATTTATCAGATGCCGCCCAACTCGCAGGGCTTTACCGCTTTGATGATGATGAATATGCTGGAGCATGTGGAGGTTGGCCAAATTCCGCGGTCTTCGGCGCAGTTTTATCATTTGATGACCGAGGTGATCAAAAAGGCGTTCCGCGACCGGGACCGCTTTTTGACGGACCCCGATTTTCGGGACATTCCTCTGGACCGGCTGATTTCCAAAGAGTACGCCAAGCGGCTCTGGAGCGAAATCGAGTCCGCCCCGGTGTATGCGCAGCCTTATTTGTCCCCGGCGATCGGGCAGGATACGGCTTATGCGGCCGTCGTCGACGAGGAAGGCAATGCGGTATCGTTTATCCAAAGCTTGTATTTTGATTTCGGCTCCGCGTATGCGGCGGGGGATACCGGAGTGATTTTGCAAAATCGCGGTTCGTTCTTCTCGCTGGATACGGCCTGCGCGAATGTGCTGGAGCCGGGAAAGCGCTCGTTCCATACGCTCATGCCGGGGATGGTGGCGCGCGGCGGGAAGCCCTGCATGCTGCTTGGCACACAAGGCGGGGAAGGGCAGCCGCAAACGCAGCTGTCGATCCTGACAGGGGTGCTCGACTACGGGCTGACGATTCAGGAGGCGATCTCGCTGCCGCGCTGGGTGTACGGGCGCACGTGGGGCGAAGACGGAGACGCGCTGAAGCTGGAGCATCGTCTGGATGCGGATGAATACGCCAAGCTGAGAGAATGGGGCCACAGCGTAGAGACAGTGGGCGAGTGGGACGGCATTATGGGCCAGGCGCAGGGCATCGTCATCGATCCCGATGGGATGATGAGCGGCGCAGCCGATCCGCGCGGAGACGGCACAGCCATCGGATGGTAATCCGGACGTTATAGGGATGATGGAAACTGACATATTGGAACAGTGCATTGGTTGCGACGGTGCACTGTTTTTTATTGTCTGGCTAGGACATTGTGAGTTTCGGCTTCTGTGGATAAGTTGGTAATGTTGGGGATAAATGTATTTTTTTGCGCTTCAGGAGGAGTTTTTTTGACTGGAGTATGAGGGCGCATTACAGCGCTAAAGTGGCAGGGCGGTTCGGCGGACCCGCTAGGCGGCGATAACCGCCGGCAAGCGGCCTAGCAGCGTGTCAACCTTGCAAATGTGCCAAAGTGCCAAAGTGCCAAAAATGACAAAAGTTCCAAAAGCGCCAAAGTGCCAAAGTGCCAAAGTGCCAAAGTGCCAAAGTGCCAAAGTGCCAAAGTGCCAAAAACGCCAAAGTGCCAAAAACGCCAAAGTGCCAAAATCGTCCAAATCGTCCAAATCGCCCGAAATGAAGGGTTTTTCGACGGAACCTGCCCGTTTGGCGGAAAAACCTGCGATCGTGCAGAAATTGCCTGCGGATGTTTGGCTAGAGGTACAATTTGGCCAAGAAGCCTGACATTTGCAGGAGTGCTCCAAAAACAAGCGCATCAAAGGGGGGAAGGTGTACATTTCAGGCTTGAGAGAAACCCATACGCTGGAGCCGGCCGTACAATCTGCCTGTTTGAGCGAAGAAAACCTGCAAAAGTGCAGTTTTTGCTCGGGCGCTACGCTGGCCCAGGACATATTCCTGCAATTGTGCAGGCTTTTCGCCTCGAACATGGGCTTAGATTCACTTTCAGCGAAAATTCCTGCACAATTGCAGGCTTTTCTCCAAAACGAACCATTTTTACGGAAAAAGCCTGTACTTTTGCAGGCTTTTTCCCTACCAAGCCGCCTTGTCCCCCCACTTCAGCAACTCAACCTGTGCGGGAGAGAAGAACGGCTTTCAGCACCGCAACCTATGCGGGAGAGAAGAACGGCTTTCAGCACCGCAACCTGTGCGGGAGAGAAGAACGGCTTTCAGCACCGCAACCTATGCGGGAGAGAAGAACGGCTTTCAGCAACTCAACCTGTACGGGAGAGAAGAACGGCTTTCAGCAACTCAACCTGTGCGGGAGAGAAGAACGGCTTTCAGCACCGCAACCTGTGCAGGAGAGAAGATCGGCTATCCCTCCCTACTTCAGCAAAGTGTAGACTTTCTTATAACTTGCTTTTTATATGTCAGATAATCGACCATCTTATGTTTATTTTATAAAAAACAGTCGTTCTCTTGTGTTTTTCACCAAAATAATGTCATGTTAATTGACGCGCAATTCGCATTTCTTTATAGTGAATCTTAATTATTTCACTGATCGCTGGGCAGCTGGGGGGATGGGGATGGAAGTCGCCTATACGGTGGAGATGAAGCAGATCGTCAAACGGTTCGGTACCGTGCTGGCCAACGATCATGTCGATTTTGCCGCAAAAAGCGGGGAAATCCACGCGCTGTTGGGCGAGAACGGGGCCGGAAAGAGCACGGTCATGAGTATTCTTTCCGGGTTGTATAGAGCCGACGCCGGGGAGATCCGGCTGAACGGAACGCCGGCGAGGCTCGGATCGCCGAAAATGTCTATGGCGCACGGGATCGCCATCGTGTACCAGCAGTTTCGCCTTGTGCAGACGATGACGGCGCTGGAAAATGTAGCTCTCGCGGAAAAAGGCGCTTTCTGGCACGGGAAAGCATGGCTGCGGCGAAAGCGAGAGGATATCCGGCAGACGGCGGAGCAGTACGGTCTGGAAGTGATTTTGGACCGGCCTGTCTGGCAAATGTCCGTCGGCGAACAGCAGCGGGTGGAAATTCTCAAAACGCTGTATCGCGGAGCCCGGATTATTTTGCTCGATGAGCCGACGGCGGTATTGACGCCTGCGGAAGCCGAGGCGCTGTACGCAACGCTCGAAGAGATGAAGCGGCAGGGGAAGACGGTCGTCGTTTCCACACATAAATTGAAAGAAGTTATGGCCTCCGCCGACCGTATTTCGGTGATGCGCAAAGGAAGGATGATCCGGACGATGCTGAAAAGCGAGACCGGCGCCGCCGAGCTTGCGGGGCTTATGATCGATAAGGGGACGCTTATTCAGTCCCCGTCTCAATCCCCGGCAGAGCGCGCAATTCCGGGCGAAACGCTGCTGACGGTGCGCGGTTTGACCGCCAAAGGCGATCATGGGCACGCTGCGCTTAAGTCGGTCGACCTCGAAGTCCGTCAAGGGGAAATCGTCGGAATCGCCGGCGTCGCGGGCAACGGGCAAAAGGAATTGGCCGAAGTGCTGACAGGTCTGAGACCGCAGGTCAGCGGAACGATTGTTCTGCGCGGGGAGCAGGTGCAGCATAAATCGGTGCGGCAGCGGATCGACATGGGCGTCGCGCATGTGCCGGAGAACCGCATGAAGACGGGGCTGGCGGGAAGCTTGGGAAGCATGGACAATCTGCTGTTCAAATCGTACCGCTCCTCGGGGCGCAGCCGTCTGGGCATGATGCTCGCGCAAAGCAATCAGGCGTGGGCGTCGCAGCTGATCGGACAGTTCGATGTGAAAACGCCCGGCGTGCATGCGCCCGTGCAGCAGCTGTCGGGAGGCAACCAGCAAAAGCTTGTTTTTGCCAGGGAGATTTCGCAAAATCCCGCGCTTCTTGTAGCGATGCACCCGACGCAGGGGCTGGACATCGGCGCAGCCGGGGCGGTGCACCGGATGCTGCTGGATTTGCGCAGCCGGGGGAGCGGCGTGCTGCTCATCTCGGAGGATTTGGACGAATTGCTGCAAATTGCCGACCGCATTCTGGTCATTTACAGCGGCGAATTGATCGGCGGCTTCCGGGCGGAAGAGGCGGACCGGGAGCGCATCGGTTTGTTGATGGCCGGGATCAAGCCTGCAGAGGAGGAGGAGGAAGCGGTATGAAGGAAAAGCTGCTGACCGCGCTGCCGGCGGTTGCCGGCGGCGAACCGCGTTCGTGGAAGGGACGGCTGCCGTTCCGCCTGGTGCGGCATTCCTCCGGGCGCAGCCCCTGGTGGGTCCCACTCGTATCGGTTATTTTGGCGCTGCTGTTCTGCGCCTTGTTCATCGCTTTGAATGGCATCAACCCGCTGCTCGTCTACGGCAAAATGCTGCAGGGCGCCTTCGGCTCCCGCTACGGCTGGAGCGAAACGCTGGTCAAAGCGATCCCGCTGCTGCTCTGCGGCATCGGCGTCGCGGTCGCCTACCGCATCAACGTGTGGAACATCGGCGCCGAAGGGCAGTTCATCGTTGGCGCTGTTGCGGCAACGGCGGTCACGGTCTACGTGCCCGGTTTGCCGGGTGCCGTGGCGATTCCGGTTATGCTCATAGCGGGCACGGCTGCCGGCGCTTTGTGGGGACTGCTTACGGCGATCCCGAAAGTGTACTTTCAAGTCAACGAGCTGATTTCGTCGCTCATGCTGAATTATATTGCGCTTGCGCTGCTCGATTATTTTGTGTTTGGCCCGTGGAAAGATCCGAAGGGCTTCAATTTCCCGGGGACGCCGATGTTTACGCCGGGCGAACAGCTGCTTACTTTTGCCGGCACGAGGGTTCATCTGGGTTTGATTTACGGTTTGCTTGCGGTGCTGCTGCTGGCTTTCATCGTTTACCGCACCCGCTGGGGGTATGAGTGGAAGCTGCTTGGAGCCAATCCCGACGCGGCTAAGTATGCGGGCATAGGGATCAAGAAGCACATTTTGCTGGTGATGCTGATCAGCGGCGGGGTAGCGGGGCTAGCGGGCATGTGCGAAGTGTCGGGCGTCGCGCATCGGTTGATGTACGGGATTTCTCCCGGCTACGGATACACCGCCATCATCGTCGCCTGTCTGGCCAAACTGAACCCGTTCGGGATCGTGTTGTCTTCCGTTCTGTTCGGGGGGCTGATCGTCGGCGGCTACAGCGTTCAATCGATCGGACTGCCGCCTTCGATGTCGCTGATGCTGCAGGGAGCTATCTTGTTTTTCGTCATTGGCGGGGAGCAGCTTAGCAGGTACCGGCTGGTCGGGGTCGGGCGAAAGGCGGAAAGCTAGCGGGCAGGAGGCGAGTGGCATGGATTTTTACACAAGTTTGTTGATTGCCGCCATCACGGCCGGTACGCCGATATTGTTTGCTGTGCTGGGCGGGATTTTGTCCGAGAAATCCGGCGTCATCCATTTGGGCGTGGAAGGGTTGATGCTTGTAGGCGCGGTTACCGCGTGTTCGATTTATTTGAAAACGGGGAGCCTGCCGCTTGCGGTGCTTGGCGCTCTTGCCGTAACCGGCGCGCTGGGTGCGGTTCATGCTTTTTTGACGGTGACGCTGGGGGTGAATCAGGTCATCAGCGGTTTGGCGATGACGCTTTTCGGAACGGGGCTCAGCGCTTATGTCGGCAAGCCGATTGCCGCCCATCCGATTGCGGGAGCCGTGCCCAAAGTGAATGTGCCGTGGCTTGACGGGATTCCGCTCATAGGTCCGGTGTTCGCGCATCTCGATTTGCTCGTCTGGTGCAGCTTTGCGCTCACCGCTCTGCTGTATGTTTGTATGTACAAAACTTCGTGGGGCCTGAAGCTCAGCGCGATCGGCGAAAGCCCGGGAACCGCGGATGCGATGGGTATATCCGTCCTGGGCGGGCGGTATGCCGGCGTGATCGCCGGCTCGGTGCTGATGGGCATGGGCGGCGCGTACTTCATTCTCGCGTATACGCCGAGCTGGATCGAAGGCATGACGGCGGGGCGGGGCTGGATCGCGGTGGCGCTTATCATTTTTGCCAGGTGGAATCCGCTCCGCGCATTGTTTTGCGCTTATTTTTTCGGCGGGCTGGATGCGCTGGGCTTTCGGGTCCAACTGCTGGAGCATGCGATTTCGCCTCATTTTCTGAAAATGTTGCCTTATATGATCACGATTGCCGTGCTTATGTTCGAGGGCTGGCGAAATCGCGGCGAGCCGCCGGCCGGTCCGGCGTCATTAGGCATCCCGTACGAGCGGGAGAAGCGGATTTGAGCACAATGTGCATTGCCGATGAATGGGGAGGAGAGAAAATAATATGAAAAAAATGATGCTATCGTTAACCGCACTCATGCTTATGATCGTGACGGCTTGTTCGCAAGAATCGGCGAAGCCCGCCGGTACGGCGGAGCCCTCGGCAGCGCCGTCCGCTTCGGCGGCAGCAGTAACGCCTGCGGCGGAGAAAAAGCTTCCGCGGGTCGCATTCGTTTACATCGGCGTTCCTGGCGACGGCGGTTGGACGTATGAGCACGATCAGGGTAGGCTCATGATGGAGAAGGAGCTGGGCATCAAGTCGACGACGGTTGAAAACGTGCCGGAAGGCGCCGACTCCGAACGGGTGTTCGAGGAGCTGGCGCAAAAAAACGACGTCATTTTCGGAACCAGCTTCGGCTACATGGACCCGATGTACAACGTGGCGAAAAAATACCCCAATGTGAAGTTCCTGCACGCAACCGGCTATAAAACATTGCCGAACATGGGAACTTACATGGGCCGCGAGTATCAAAGCGCCTACCTGGTCGGCATGGCGGCGGGAAAACTGACGAAGAACAAGCACCTCGGCTACGTGGGCGCTTATCCGATCCCGGAAGTCATTTACACGATCAATGCATTTACTCTCGGCGCGCAAAGCACGAATCCGGACATTGACGTCTCCGTCGTTTGGAGCAACAGCTGGTTCGATCCGGCTACGGAGAAGCAGGCGGCGATCAGCTTGCTGGATAAAGGCGTCGATGTGCTGGCGGCTTACCAGGATTCACCGGCCAGCATCCAGGCCGCTGCGGAACGCGGAGTATGGGGCATCGGCAACGACTCCGACATGGGCAAATACGCGCCTGAAACTTACATTTCCAATCCCAAATGGAACTGGGGACCGTACTATACGCAAACCGTGAAATCGGTGATCGACGGCACCTGGAAATCGGAGGCATATTTGGGCAGCATGAAAGACGGCATCACGACGACGGCGCCTTTCGGCAAAAACGTGCCGCAGGACGTCAAGGATCTTGTCGAGAAGAAAAGGCAAGAGATTTTGAACGGCACTTTTGAAGTATTCCAGGGGCCGATTACCGACCAAGACGGCAAAGTGCGCTTTGAGCAAGGGAAGAAAATGACGGATGAAGAGATTTTGAGTACGAACTGGTTCGTGAAGGGAATTAAAGGAACCATTCCGAAATAAGAGCGAAGGAGAGTGCGGGCGATGACGATCCAAGATTCGGTTTTGCTTGCGGAGTGGCATCCGGTGCTGTTGTCGTCGGCCTTGACGGAGCGCCCGGTTGCCGTGCAGGTGCTGGGCGAGCAAGTCGTTGTGTTCCGCACGCCGCAAGGGGTGCATGCGTTCAAAGACTTGTGCATCCACCGCGGCGTGCCGCTGTCGCTCGGCAAAGTCGCCGGCGATGAGCTGGTATGCGCTTATCACGGCTGGTCCTACGACGGCTGCGGCGCCTGCACGCGGATTCCGGCGCTGCCTGCGGGTCAATCGATTCCGTCAAAAGCAAGAGCGGTAACTTACGCATGCGTCGAAGCGCACGGCCTCATCTGGACGTGTCTCGGCACCCCGGCCCTGCCCGAACCGGTAATCGGCAAGCACAAGGAAGCGGGCTTCAAGGAAGTGTTCATGGGCCCGTACGCTTTGCAGGCCGCAGGTCCGCGGCTCGTTGAAAATTTTCTCGATGTGTCCCATCTCATGTTCGTGCATGAGGGGCTGCTCGGCGACAGCCAGTTCGCGGAAATTGCGGACTATCGGGTGTATGAGGAGGACGGCGTGCTTCGCTCCGATGAAATCGTCGTGTATCAGCCGGATCCTGACGGCACGGGACGTGGGGTGCACAGCCGCTACGTGTACGAGGTGTTCTCGCCGCTGTGCGTCGCTTTTACGAAGCGGAGCGACGATACTGACCACATTTTCCGGCTGTTCCTGATGGTGCTTCCGGAAACCGCGCAGCGGAGCAAAGCTTTTATGATCAAGCAGCGCAATTACGCCCTGGAGGAGCCGGACGAAGTGTTCATCCGCTTTCAGGACGTTCTTATCGAGCAGGACCGGGAAATGGTGGAAAACCAGAAGCCTGAGCTGCTGCCCCTTGATCTGCAGGCGGAGCTGCATTTGAAGTCAGACCGGATGAGCATCGCTTACCGGCGGATGTTGAAGGAACTGGGCGTAACGTTCGGCACAGCGTAAAGCTGTCGTTGAACGTGCCGTGCCGCAGAACGTATAGAAAAAGCCGATTTCCCGCTGAGCGCGGGGGAGTCGGCTTTTATTGTTCATGCCCGCCGGAATAGCGGCGCCGAAGCTCGTACACGGCACCCATCAGCTCTTTGCTGACGTAGCTTTCCGTCTCTCGATAGACCGGTTCGAGCGTCTGCATCCATTCGTTCCTTTCCGCTTCCGTCAGAACGTGGATGTTCAATTGATCGACCTTTTTCAGTTCCTCCAGTTGGAGGCTGTTGAGGGAAACCGCATTGGCATTCGCCCAGGCCGTCGTTTCCTGCATCGCCGCGGCAATCACCGCTCTTTGATCGGCGGGCAGCTTTTCCCAGAACGATTTGTTCACCAGCACCCCGTAGCCCAAGTAGGCGTGATTGCTCAGGGTCATATATTTTTGCACCTGGTAGAGCTTTTTCGAATAGATGTTGGAAATGGTGTTCTCGCCGGCGTCCACCTCGCCCGATTCCATGCTGCGGTACGATTGGTTGAACGGGATCGGGAGCGTTTTGGCTTTCAGCAGACGGAACTGGGCTTCAATAACTTTGCTCGGCAGTATGCGAAACTTCAAATCGCGAAAATCTTCCGGGTGGACGAGCATGCCGCGGTTCGAGGTCATTTGCTGAAACCCGTTCGCCCAAAAGCCCAGGCCGACCATGCCCTTCGGCTCCAGCTCGCGCAGCAGGATGTTCCCGATTTTGCCGCGAAACGCCTCTTCGACAGCCGCATCGTTTTGAAAAACGAACGGAAGGTCCATGATCATCCATTCGGGCACGACCTGGGAAATGTTAGAGAAGCTGGGGGCGATCATCTGTATGCTGCCGCGCTGCAGCGCCTCGACTTCGTCCGGTTCATTATAAAGCTGCCCGTTCGGAAACAGCTCGACCTTGATGTTGTCGTTCGTTTTGTCCTTGACCAGTTGGGCGAACTTTTGCGCAGCCAAGCCTTTGGGCGTATTTTCCGCGACGACAAAGCTGAATTTGATCGTAGTCTGCTGCCGGAGGCCGATCTGCTCATCGTCATAGACCCGGGGGCCGCTGTTAAACTGCGAGGAAAATCCGATGCCGACCGCCGTCAGGAGGCCGATCAAAACGAACAAAGCGATTCCCGCAAACGCTCTCATGCTTACCTCCCCAACCTCCTCCATAGTATAAAAACAGTGTATCATATTGTATGATAATGTAAGAAATATGAAAATTGCGCGAGACCAGCCAGTCGGAGTCAGCACCGGAGTTGGCGCTGCAGCAGGCGTTAGGGCATAGGAAAGACTCCCGGGGCCGGATCTGGAGCCGGCGCACCTCTGGCATCGAGTGGAAAGCCTGCAAAAACACCATGACGTCGCGGGCGGTCACCTACAGAATGAAAATAGTCAGGTTTACTGACTGGGTTCTATTTTCGTATATTGTGCAGCTTTTTGCTCTGTGATCCGTGTACAATTATACGTTCGGCTGCCCGGAAACCCGCACGCTAGAGCTTTCTCGCCTGGTTGCGCGAAGAAAACCTGCAAAAGTACAGTTATTTTACCGTTGATGTGCTGGCAGCGAAAAATTCCTGCAAATGTGCAGGCTTTTCGCCGCGAACAGGGGTTTAGATTCATTTCGAACGAAAATTCCTGCACTATTGCAGGCTTTTCGCTAAAATGAACCATTTTTAGGGAAAAAACCTGCACTTTCGCAGGTTTTCTCCGGCAAGCCGCCTCGGGTCCTCACTTCAGCGCCACAACAGGTGGCAGGAAAGGAGTCCCCCGCTTTAGCGCCGCAATCCGTACCGCCACTCCGGTCCAGAACGATCTGAAAGAGCTTTACAATCTGATTACCCTGGAGAGGCATGGATTGGGGAAGAGCGGCTGCGCCCGTCCGGTTTCCATCGAAAAAACCTGCACTATCGCAGGTTTTAAGGATAGCCCTAAGCGGTGAGCAGCGTGCGGCGCTGTGATTGACAGTATAGCCGGTGACCAACGTGCGGCGCCTGTCATCGACCGACCGCCGCCATGCAGCGCAACTCCGCGCGCTGGGAACTGCGCGCGGTTTTTTCACAGAAATATAGGGGGTGCGGCGTTGAAGATCAAGGGGCTTCGCATGAATTGGAAAATAGCCATTTTGTCCTGCGGCATCGTGCTGTTTGCGATCTGCATCGGCGGCATCATATTGATCGGCCGGGTCGTGCATGTGCAGGAGCAGGAGCTCGGACAGCGGCTGCTCGTCACTGCGCGGACGGTAGCGCAGCTGCCCTCCATTATTAGCGGGCTGTCGCCGCAGGGCAGCCGGCAGGACATCAATCCGATCGCCGAGCGCATTCGGATCATTAACGACGTTGATTATATCGTCGTTATGGACATGGACGGCATTCGCTGGTCGCACCCGTCGGCGTCGCGGATCGGGCAGCGGTCGGAAGGGGCGGACGAGCATTCGGCTTTTGCCGAGCATACGTATTTGTCCAAGGCGACCGGCGAGCAGGGGACGGCGCTCAGAGCGTTCGTGCCGGTCATGAACGAGCAGCATGAACAAGTCGGCGTCGTGCTCGCCGGGCAGCTGGTGCCCGGTTTGGCCGGAGTCATTTCCGACATGCGGGGGCAAATCTATGTGACGGTCATGCTGTCCATGCTGTTCGGCGTGTGGGGCTCGTGGATGCTGTCGAGGCATATCAAGGAGCAGATGTTTAGGCTCGAACCCAAGGAAATCGCCCAACTGCTCGTAGAACGAACGGCCACCTTCAACGCCATGCATGAAGGCGTAATTGCCATCGACAGCCGCGAACACGTAACGGTGTTTAACGACAAAGCCAAGCGCATGCTGCACATCGAAGGGGACGTGCTCGGCCGCCCCATCCGCGAGGTGCTGCCCGATACGCGGCTGCCGGAAATTTTGCAGCTGAATCATGCCGTTTATAATCAGGAGCTGCATATAGGACCTGCACTCATTTTGAGCAATCGCGTCCCGATCAAAGTCGGCGGGCAGACGGTCGGCGCCGTGGCGATTTTTCAGGACCGCACGGAAGTGACGAAGATCGCCGAGGAACTGACCGGTGTCAAGGCGTTTGTCGATGCGCTGCGCGTGCAAAATCATGAATATATGAACAAGCTCCATACGATCGGCGGGCTGATTCAGCTCGACAACAAGCAAAAGGCGCTTGATTATTTGTTTCAGACGATGGAGGAGCAGTCCGAGCTGAGCAGCTTTGTGTCCAGCAAAATCGCGAGCGAGCATGTGGCCGGGCTGCTGATCGGCAAGATCAGCCGCGGCAAGGAGCTGGGCATCGAGGTTCGCCTGGACCGGGAAAGCAGACTGCAGCGATTCCCGGAATATTTGGACCAGCACGATGTGGTCGTCGTTCTGGGTAATTTGATCGAGAACGCCTTCGATGCGCTGAAGCATAAAGAGGGCGGCAAGGAGATTTTTATCAGCATCGAGCAGGATGACGAGCTGCTGTCTATTTTGGTCGAGGACAACGGGAGCGGGATAAGCGAAGAGACGAAGCGGCGTATATTCGAACGTGGGTTCTCGACCAAAGCCGCGGAGGGCCGGGGCATCGGTCTGCATTTGATCCGAAATATCGCGGATAAAAGCGGTGCGCACATGGAAGTTGAATCGACGGTCGGGCAAGGAACGAGCTTTATACTGACATTTCCAATGATGGACAGGAGGAAGGAGGGCGAGACGGATGTTCAGAGTCGTACTGATTGAAGACGATCCGATGGTGCTGGAGGTGAACAAACAGTTCGTCGAGCGGGTTGCCGGATTCGAGATCGCGGGAACGGCGTCAGGAGGCCGGGAAGGAATGGACAAAGTCCGCGCGCTGCAGCCGGATCTCGTCATTTTGGATATATACATGCCCGATCAGAACGGGATCGAAACGCTGCAGCAAATCCGCCATGAACAGCTCGGCGTGGATGTCGTCGTCATTACCGCGGCCAACGATATTCCGACGATTCAGCGGATGCTCCGTCAAGGGGCGATCGATTATATTATGAAGCCTTTCAAGTTCGAACGGGTTCGGGAAGCTTTGGAAAATTACCGCATGATGAAAAGCGGGCTGAACAAGGAGACGACCTTGTCGCAGGCCGATCTGGATCAATTGCTCCGCGGCAAACAGGCCCGGCTTGAGACCGCCGGACCTTTGCCTGAAGCGAGTTTGGACCTGCCCAAAGGGTTGCAGGAGCTGACGATGAAGCAGGTGATGATGTTTCTTATGCAGCAGCAGAAGCCGCTGTCCGCCGAGGAAGTCGCCGAAGGCATCGGTTTGGCAAGGGTGACAGCGCGCAGGTATTTGGAATATTTGGAGAAAAACAAGCAGGTCAAGCTGGACCTGGAATACGGCGGCATCGGGCGTCCGGTTAACCGGTACATATGGGTCGGCTGACTCCCGTGCTTGCAGCAGCTTATTTGCTTTTGAAACGGGATACCGGAATCTGGAATTCAGGCATGCCCAGTACATATGGCGTGTATTCGTACAAGGAAAAATAGACGACGACCGAATCGTCCTGCAAATAAAAGCCTTGATCGTCGCGGATCGTCTCGAACGGCTCCAGAAGCTCGTATCCCCGCTCTTTGATCTGCTTCTTGATTTCGTCGTTGATGATTTGTTTGTAGTTGGCGTCGTTTTGGGCCGCTTGCTTGAGCGAAATTCCATCCCCGGTCGTCAAATCGAACGTATGTGCGTTCCAATCGGACATGCCATGGGCGCCGCCTGTGTATTGATACACTTCAAAATACATGCTCAGCTGATTTTGCTGATTGTATGTCACCCGATAATTTACGTCAAAAACGAAATGCATATCGGGATCGTCTTTGCCCAGATCCGCTTTCATCTGCTTCAGCAGTTCCTGCGCGGACGCTTCGTATTTCGCCGCTTCCGCCTTCATGAAGGCGTTGATTTTTGCGCTGACTGCGCTATTCGCCAAACCTTCGATCTGCGGGTATTGAATCGTAACGGTTTGTCCGCTTTGCGTGTGGTCGGCCGACAGGTTGGTCAGCTTGAGCGAATTTTCCTTGATCGGCTGAATCGAAATCAGGCGGTTCGCGCTATCGTATCCGATTTTGTAGCCCATCTGTTCAAGCAAAAACCGCAAGGGCACATAAGTAGTCCCCTGCACAATAACAGGCGGCAGCGTGTCGTAAAAGCGATGCCCGTTCATTTCGTACTCCGTGTTTTGATTGCTCAGTTTCATGGTCTTGTTCGTGCCTGTAACCGTAACCTTTTTCGTTGCGTCATCCCAGGTGGCGGCAAGACCGAGCTGTTTGCCCAAAAAAGCAAGGGCGACATAAGTGTCTCCCTCCTCATTGACCGCTCCCGGAACGACTATTTTTTGATCCCCGATTTGAATATTCAGCGTGGCAGATTTGAGCTCTACGTCCGAAGAATAGTCTGCGGCCAGTGCGGTACCGTTGAAATAGGGCAGACCGGCTCCGGCGGCCCCTATGATAAAGGCGGCTGCCAAAGGGAGTTTCATCCATGCCGGGCTCTTTTTGCGAGTATGCGGTTGCTGTTTCAACATATTTAATGTTTTCAAGTTATGCAGCTCCTTTCGCTATGTATCTTTAATTATAATAGAAAGGACGGGCGGAAGGGTTCAAAAGTTTAAAAAAACAGTGACCAAAAAGACCATAAATACCAATATGGTCAAATTCTTCACGCCTTGATTTGAAAGCGATATCATGAAAACTGTAACTTATTTCGAGTTGTTCAAATATCGCTTTGAGGTGAATTTCATGTCAATTCCGTCAGGAGTAAATACAAGCATCATTTTGCGTCTTGAGCTTGATAAGAGCGCGGCATCGTTCGGCAGCATCGCTACAGCCATAAGCGATGCAGGCGGGGACATTATCGCCATCGACGTAGTCAGAACGGAGAGCAATATTACCATTCGCGACATCACGATCAACGTGTACGACAACAAGCATACCGAGCTTATCGCCGCGGCGATTCGCACACTGGCCGGAGTGAAGGTCGTGCACATATCCGATCAGACGTTTTTGCTGCATTTGGGCGGCAAGATCGAAACGAGCCCGAAATATCCGATCAAAAACCGGGACGATCTTTCCAGGGTGTATACGCCCGGCGTCGCCAAAGTTTGCATGGCGATTCACGAGAAGCCGTCGCTGGCCCATACGTTGACCATCAAGCGCAATACGGTCGCGGTCGTCTCGGATGGAACGGCGGTGCTCGGTCTCGGCAATATCGGACCGGAAGCGGCGATGCCGGTCATGGAGGGCAAGGCGATGCTGTTCAAGCAGCTGGCCGGAGTGGACGCTTTTCCCATTTGTCTGGATACACAGGATACGGATGAAATTGTAAGCATCGTGAAAGCGCTGTCCCCAACATTTGGCGGCATCAATCTGGAGGATATTTCGGCGCCCCGGTGCTTTGAGATCGAACAGCGGCTCATCGAGGAGCTGGATATTCCGGTATTTCACGACGACCAACATGGGACGGCAGTGGTGCTTTTGGCTGGACTGTTCAATGCCGTCAAAATCGTGAACAAGAAGCTGGAGGATTGCAAAGTCGTGCTGTGCGGCATCGGCGCGGCCGGGACGGCCTGCACCAAAATGCTGATGGCCGCGGGCGTGAAGAACATCATCGGCGTTGACCGGCCGGGAGCGATTACACAAGACGGCAACTATGACAATCCGTTCTGGAAATGGTACGCGGAACATACGAATCCGGAGCAAATTCGGGGATCGCTGTCCGAGGTTATCGCGGGAGCCGACATTTTCATCGGCGTATCCGGCCCGGGCGTGCTCAAAAAAGAGGACGTCGCCAAAATGGCGAAAGATCCGATCGTCTTTGCGATGGCCAACCCGGTTCCGGAAATTCTTCCCGAAGAGGCGGAGCCTTATGTGCGGGTGATGGCGACCGGGCGTTCGGATTACCCGAACCAGATCAACAATGTGCTGTGCTTTCCGGGCCTGTTCCGCGGACTGCTCGACTGCAGAGCTTCCCGGGTGACGGAAAACATGAAGCTCGCCGCAGCCAAAGCGATCGCTTCGGTTGTCCAGGAAGACGAATTGAACGAATACTATATCATTCCGAGCGTTTTCAACCATTCTGTTGCTGAGCAAGTTAGAGAAGCGGTCATTCAAGCGGCCTACGAGGATGGTGTTGCCAGAAGACGCCGGGAAAAAGTGCAAGCAAAATCTTGATCCAAGGAGGTACTTCCAATGAAACTTGGCAAAAATTTGACTGTGCAGGTGTTGGTCGCTATCGTTCTGGGGATTGCGGTTGGGCAAATTTTTCCGCAGCAGGCCGATAATTTGAAGATATTATCCGATATTTTCGTGAAAATGATCAAAATGGTGATCGCTCCGATCGTATTCTTTACGATTGTCATCGGCTTCTCGGGCATGGGCGATTTGAAAAAAATCGGCCGGATCGGCGGCAAAGCGATGCTTTATTTTGAAGTCATTACGACGTTTGCGATGGCGATCGGCATCGCGGTCATGTACGTTTTTCATCCCGGAGCGGGCATGAATACGAGCGCGGTGAAAGCCGGGGATGTGGCGAGCTATACGAAACAAGCGGCTGAGAGCAGCCACGGCTTCCTGGGCTTCATAACGGGTATCGTTCCCGATAACGTGATGGCGGCTTTTTCGAAAGGCGATATGCTGCCGGTTTTATTCTTTTCGGTCCTGTTCGGTTTGGCGATGGCCGGTCTTGGCGAGCGAGCGAAGCCGGTAACGGTCTTTTTGGAAAGAACGAATGAAATATTCTTCCGCATTGTGGCGATCATCATGAAATTTTCACCGGTCGCGGCTTTCGGGGCCATGTCCTACACGATCGGCAAATTCGGCGTACACTCTTTGTTCTCGCTCGGCAAAATGATGGGTTCCGTGTACGTCACGATGGCGATTTTCATTTTTGTCGTACTGGGCACGATCTGCAAAATTTACGGCTTCAGCATTCTCAAGCTGCTCGCCTTTATTAAGGAAGAACTGCTGCTCGTTCTGGGCACTTCCTCCTCGGAATCCGCGCTGCCGCGGGTGATGGAGAAGCTGGAGCGGTTCGGCGCATCGAAGCCGGTCGTCGGCCTCGTCGTTCCTACGGGCTACTCATTCAATCTGGACGGCACATCCATCTACTTGTCCATGGCGGGGCTGTTCATCGCCCAGGCGTACGGCGTGCATCTGGACTGGATCCAAGTGCTGACCTTCCTCGGAGTGCTGATGCTGACTTCCAAAGGCGCCGCAGGCGTGACAGGCTCGGGCTTCGTTACTTTGGCGGCGACGCTCGCGGCGATTCCGAACAACGTCATTCCGGTCGAAGGCATGGCGCTGCTGATCGGGGTTGACCGGTTCATGTCGGAAGCGCGGGCAATTACGAACATCATCGGCAACAGCGTAGCGACAATCGTGATCGCGAAAAGCGAGAACCAGTTCGATCCGAACGGGCAGCCGCAGGAAGCGGCCGAGCCGGCAGCGACGCCGGAACCGGTCGTCGACACGTTCGAAATGCCGGGGAAACCGGCGTAAATGCCGGGGGAACCTGAGTAAATGCCGGGGAAACCCGTGTAAATGTCGGGGAAACCCGTGTAAATGTCGGGGAAACCCGTGTAAATGTCGGGGAAACCGGCGTAAATGTCGGGGGAAACCCGAGTAAATCCCGGGGAAACCCGTGTAAATGTCGGGGAAACCCGTACAATTCCCCGAAAGGGCTTTCCGAAGTCATGCGAGATGACTGGGGAGGGCCCTTTTTGGCGCGGAGCCGGCCCGGGGGTGGGCATGGCGCGAGGGTGCGGGGGGACGGCAATGCATGCGCGGGAAGCCATGGTAAGGCATGGCAGGGCATGGCATGACAAAGCATGGAGCTAGGCCAACGGCACCACGGCATGCGGCCGAAACCCGCCCGCCAGAGCCGGTCGCACCATCTGCCTGGTTGCGCGAAGAAAACCTGCAAAAGTGCAGTTTTTGCTCGATGGATACGCCGGCCACGACAAATTCCTGCAATTGTCAGGCTGTTGAGAAAGTCTCATGAATTCACCAATTCACCGCGTTAATATGGTATAATATTCTTGTGAGTATTCCATGGAAAGCGCGGTGTGTCTATGCTTTACACGAACGAGCCTAATCCTCAAC
>NZ_JBYLHY010000054.1:0-30287 GCF_057749925.1 Paenibacillus sp. sgz302191 | reverse complement strand
CTCCAAAAAGGTGTTACCTTTATTGAAAGCTGAATAGCTCAATTTCAAAGCTGACGAGATTTTGCAATCTCTTGTTTTGGTCGATTTCTCAACCTTGCTTCTTCACTCGTTGTTCAGTTTTCAAAGAGCAATCATCTTGCTTATTTCACCGCCGTTTCAGCGGCGACTTTTATAAGATACCACAGACGGACATGCCGAGTCAACACTAAAATAAATGTTTTTTTCTCCCATTACATGAGCGTTAGTTTCAAGCCCGCCAAAAGCAGCACGCCGGGTATGCCAAGCAGCGTTACGGCGGCCAGAGTCACCGTGTTAATAGGCAGTTCCAGATGCGTATATCCGCTAAGCAGATTCAAGACGTACAAAATAAGCGCGGCCAAAGCCACATTTAACCCCAGGCCCGCAAGCCACCTGCCGGCCCGCCGGTTGCGCAGCAGCATGATTGCGAGCAGTAAAGATGAACCCGCGAACAAACCCCACATTGCGTATTTGAGCGCCATATTTTATTCCTCCATCACGCGGCCGTTGTCGACCATGCTTATTTGCTGCTGTTTGGCTTGCTTGAGCAGCATCTCATACCTTTTTTCCGCCGCCTCCAGCGCATAAATCGCATAATCGACATGGTCCTTGTCCAACGCGAATTCAAAATGCGCCTGAGCCGCCAGCCAGCTTTTATGGGCCTTGCGGATCTCATGGATCAGCTCCTGCCTGTCCCTTCTTTTTGCATCCAGATCGAGTTTGGCCGCCGTATTTCTTTTCCAGTCCAACCATTGCAATGCCGGTTTCACCGCTCGTCCCCCATTCCATCATGACAAAGAGTTACTTTATTCATACGGCGACGGCGACGGGCTTAGAACCGGCGTTCAGTTTTCCACGCAAAAAAAGAGAGCCGCGCAGCTCTCTTCGTCCGATCTGAATTATTAAATTTCTCTTCTGCCTTCAAGCGCCTTGGTCAGCGTCACTTCGTCCGCATATTCCAGGTCTCCTCCGACCGGCAAACCGTGTGCGATCCGGGTAACGCGAAGACCGAAAGATTTGACCAGTCTCGATAAATACATCGCAGTGGCTTCTCCCTCGATATTCGGATTGGTCGCGAGTATAAGCTCCTGAACCTTTTCATCGCTAAGGCGTTTAAGCAGCTCGGCTATGTGGATTTGATCGGGGCCGATGCCCTCCATCGGCGAGATCGCACCGTGAAGCACATGGTAGTAGCCTTCGAATTCTTTGGTCCTCTCCATAGCCACCAAATCCTTCGGCTCCTGTACGACGCAGATGACGGAACCGTCCCTGCTTTTGTCCTGGCATATGCGGCACGGATCGACGTCCGTTATGTTGCAGCATACCGAACAATAATGGAGGTTTCGCTTCACGTTAACGAGCGCTTTGGCAAAATCGAGCACGTCGTCTTCTTTCATGCGAAGTACGTGGAAGGCCAGTCTGCCGGCGGTTTTGGGACCTACCCCAGGCAAGCGCGAGAAAGCATCGATTAGTTTGGCTATCGGTTCGGGGTAATGCACGGAAGATCTCCTTCATCAATCAGATTCGCTTGGTCTTGGCTGTCTTAGAATAATCC
Organism: Paenibacillus sp. sgz302191; assembly: GCF_057749925.1. Classification (NCBI taxonomy): domain Bacteria; kingdom Bacillati; phylum Bacillota; class Bacilli; order Caryophanales; family Paenibacillaceae; genus Paenibacillus; species Paenibacillus sp. sgz302191. Next base: position 28,714 of record NZ_JBYLHY010000054.1, on the reverse strand, counting down.
CGGAATGTTCATGCCGCCTGTCAATTTGCCCATATCTTTGTTCGCAAGTTCTTCCGCCTTGGTCATGGCATCATTGACTGCAGTCAGCACGAGATCCTGCAGCATTTCCACATCATCCGGGTCTACGGCTTCAGGCTTGATCGTGATGCTTTGTACTTTCTTGTGCCCATTCACTACGACAGTCACAACACCGCCGCCAGCCGTTCCTTCAATCGTTTTGTTGCCAAGCTCTTCCTGAGCTTTCAGCATTTGCTCTTGCATTTTTTTTACTTGTTTCATCATTTGATTCATGTTATTCATCGCATTTAGCTCCTTCTGGTTTTAAAATATTTAGTCTTCTTTAATGGTTACCAAGTCTTCGCCGAAAAGTTGGATGGCTTCGGAAATCCATTCTTCCTTCGGCTTGCCGCCCGCTTCTTCCTCCTGCTCCATCTGCATAATCTCCTGCGGAGCGGCGGCCGCTTCGCTTGAAGCTTCGTCCCACTCCTTGCGCATAATGGTCAAAAGGCGGTACGGTTTGCCAAGTACGGAGGTCAGCACCTGTTCGATCAACTGTTTGTTCTCGGGCTTCTCGGTCGTATTGCGGTGCATCTCGTTCTTGAAAGCGACGAGTACCGCATCATCCAGCACGGAAACCACATCACCGTTCACGAACCAGGCGTGAACCGTAATTTTTTTCTCCTTGACGGTGCCAAGAATCTGGCTCCACTTCATAAGAGCCGTCTTCATCTCCTGGCTTTCGGCCGCTTTGAGATAACCGTCCAGCTTCAGGCCCGATTTCTTGACGGGCACTGCGGCAAGCGGCCCCCTTTGGGGCGCAGCCTGCTTCAATGACTGATCTTGCGGAGCGGCTGTCAAACCTGATTTTACCAGTCCGGCAACCTGTTCTTCAAGCTGCTGCAGCTTTTTTGTCAGATGAGCGATCAGATCCCCTTGCCCGGAAGAAACCGCTGCAGGAGCAACCGACATGGAAGCATGAGACGAACCAGCTCCGGCATGGATGTCGCCGGCTTTCATAATCGCGATTTCAAGCAGCGTCTGCGGCTGTACGGAATATTTCATTTCACTCTGATAATGATTTAATATTTCTATAATAGCCATCATTTCATTTGGGGTAAAGTGGTCTGAGACCTCGCGCTGCTTGTTCATATCGAAAACCCGCTCTGTAATGACCGGCGAGTTCGGAACCATGCGCACCATCAGCAGATCGCGGAAGTAATCGATCAGGTTCTCGATGCATTTGTCCGCGCTTTTGCCCTCCTGCATGAACGTATCCACCAACTCCAAAGCTGCGCCCAAATCTCTGTCTTTAATCGCCAGAACGAGCTTTTCGAACTGATCCGCGGCCACGCCGCCGGTAATGGATAAAATATCGGTAAGCTGCACTTCTCCGGTTGCAAACGATGCCGCTTGATCCAGCAGACTGAGCGCGTCCCTCATCCCGCCATCCGACAGCCGGGCGATGTAGTGAAGCGCCTCTTCGCTGATCATGATGCCTTCCTGATCGCAAACGAAGCGCAGCCGCTGCACTTGTTCCTCCAGCGAAACCCTGCGGAAATCAAAGCGCTGGCAGCGGGATATAATCGTGGCCGGTATTTTATGGGGCTCCGTCGTCGCCAATATAAACATGACGTGGGCCGGCGGCTCTTCCAGCGTTTTGAGCAGCGCGTTAAAAGCCTCGGTCGTCAGCATGTGCACTTCGTCGATGATATACACTTTTTGCCTTACTTCCGTAGGTGCATATTTCACTTTGTCGCGGATGTCCCGGATTTCTTCGACTCCCCGGTTGGAAGCGGCGTCGATTTCCACGACGTCCATCACAGCGCCTTCGGTAATCCGCAAGCAAGCCGAGCATTCGTTGCACGGCTCTTCCGCGGGACCGTTCAGGCAGTTAACCGCTTTGGCCAATATTTTGGCCGTGCTTGTCTTTCCCGTTCCGCGGGGACCGTTGAACAAGTACGCATGCGTAAGGCGGTTTTCTCTTAGCGAGTTTTGCAGCGTCCGGGTAATGTGCCTTTGTCCGACGACTTCGCCGAACGTCTGCGATCTCCAAGTCCGATATAGAGCGATATGTGCCATAATGTCCCTCTCCAACAATCCCTCTTTCGAATTATTGAATTCATTATACTATAAACCGTTCCGGGGGTGAAATAATTGCTTAAGGGTACGGGATGCTGATCGTAAACGTCGTTCCATAGCCTTTGGACGATACGCGGATACTGCCTCCCATGTCATGGATGATCCTTTGGCAGACGGACAGCCCCAGTCCTGTCCCGTCATCCTTGGTCGTAAAAAAGGGATCGAAAATTTTATCGATCACGAATGCCGGTATTCCCGCTCCCGTGTCATGGATATCGATGCACACGTTGCGCTCCGCCAGGTCCGTTTTCTCCGTTACGGTCAAAATCCCCCCGTCGGGCATCGCTTCTATGCCGTTTTTGCAAATATTCAAAAATACTTGTTTGAGCATCTCCCGGTCGGCCACAATTTCAGGCAAGCGGCTGGCAGCTTCGTATTGCAGATTTACATTGTGCAGCACCGCTTCGTTATTAATGATCGGCAAAATTTCCTGCAAAACCTCAGAGGCGTCTATGCGTTCGTATGTCACATTTTTGGGCTTTCCGAGCAGCAGGAACTCATTGACCAGTTCGTTAATCCGGTTGATTTCGGCCAGCATGACTTCCGTGTAGTTTTGCTCCTTGCTCATCCCTTGCGTTTCGAACGTCCGCTTGAGAACCTGCAAAAACCCTTTGATCGAAGTCAGCGGGTTGCGAATCTCATGGGCCGTGCCCGCGGCAATTTGCCCGATCATCGCGAGCCTGTCGCTGCGCTGGACCATTTCCTCCAGAGAGCGAAGATTGGTCACGTCTTTGAAAATCAGATAGGCGCCGACCATTCGGCCATGGCTGTCCCTAAGAACATTGGAATCCAGCAGCAGCTCGTACCGCTCATGATTGTTCGTCCAGGAAACCGCATAGTTGCGCACTACCATTCCGTTCAAAATGGTTCTCTGCACCAACTGATGCTCAGGCGGAACCGTTGCAAACACTTCCTCCAAGGGCCTGTTCAAAATCCGCTCACGGTCCATCCCGAGAATTTTGCAGGCCATATCGCTAATATCGACAAGCGTAAAGTCCATTCCGATCAAAAGAACACCTAAATTGACGTCCTGCAAAAAGGCGTCCGAAAATCGCTGCAGCAAACTTAATTGCGAGTATGCGGCCTGATTTTTCATAATGATCAGATAGGCTTGTTTGCCGCCGCGCATCAATTTCGTCATGGAAAAATGATAATGGGTCATTTCGCCGTTTTTTCCGATCATAAATCCGTAAGGCCATTCCGCCGTCCGTCCCGCCGATTGATTGTAAACATTATACGACTCCTGCAAGCCGAGCTTCATTTTGAATAATTGGGAGAACGCGATATTCGTTATTTCCGCAGCCGAGTATCCCGAGCGCTTCAGTACGTAGTCGTTTGCTTCCACGATTTGATCCGATTCATCGACAATAAGCGCGCTGACCTGCAAGCATTGATCCAGCAATTTACGCACTTCTTCCACGGATACTTGATAATGCTCAGAACCGGAATTTGACATACACAGCACCCCCAATCGGAAAGCGTTTTCAAAATTGTTTAATAGTATATTCATTCTCTTTCATTAAAGGAATTTCCTTCCTTTGCATGAAAAAAACGCCCGGCAGCAGCCAGACGTTTCGTTAGCATAATTTGCAATTATAAACCGTGCACCTGTTATTGATAAAGGGATACGAGCGTACTCTTGTCGACAGCTCAAGTTAGGCAACCCTTCGGCACATGAAACATCACGCTTACGGCTGCTTCCTTCCGGACCTGACCGGGTTCACGAGCATTCATTGCGAAGGACCCGACTCTCAACACTACGTGCAACAGCCAGACCTCACATCACAGTACCTCTAACAGGAATTCAACCCCGCTACAGCGGATTGCGAGCTACAGGGCACCGCTACCTCCCCGTCTAGCACGGCAAAAATAAGTATAGCCGATTGATAAGCAAATAGCAACTAAGAGCAAAACCTACCAAACTATCTTTCGACTGTAACCCGCACATCATATCGCGGCATATTCGTATCCAGAGCCATCTGGGCCTGGGATCTGAGCTCTTCCGCCTGAGCTTCCGTCAGCTCTTTTTTCGGTTTGATTTTCACTTTGGCTGTCGGGCCGTTGAACGTAATGCTGGTTTTATCGATTCCCTTGAGCTGGGCAAGGACCGCTTTCATCAGATCGGCATCGTCCCTGTAATGGTGATATGTTGGGTGCAGCGGATTATTCGGATTGACGCTCGTTAATCCCATGTAGCCGTCCTGCGGGTACGCTTGCGCTTTGTATTTGCCGCCTGCGGTATTGTTGCCCGCATTGCAGCCTGTAATGCCCGCTGCCAGCAAAACCGCCGCGGCAAGCCCCAGGATGCGTTTGAACGCAGCCGGTCTTTGCAAAGCGTAGCCGAATCCGCCAGGCTGCAAGCCGCCTCGTTTTCCAGACATAAAAACACCTCCCTTTTCACCTCTAAGCCTAAGCTTAGGATGACCAAGGGAGGTTGTCTTATGCCGATTGGCAGCACTGAAATTGATGCCAATTAGATGCCGTATTTCTTTTTGAATTTGTCGACACGACCGCCTGCATCGATAAACTTTTGTTTACCGGTGAAGAACGGATGGCAGTTCGAGCAGATCTCTACGCGGAGATTTTGCTTGATGGAGCCTGTCTCAAATACATTACCACATGCGCAAGTCACTGTGGTTACATGATAAGTAGGATGGATCGCCTCTTTCATGCTTGTTCACCTCTTTCCGCCCTGAATCATTTGCTGAAACAGAGTTATCTAGTCACACGATGGTCATTATATCATATAGAAAAGATGTGATGCAACAGAAAATCGCGTTCACTCAAAGCTTGCCCGATGCGGCTTTTCCGCTGCTGTAAAACTCGGGCGTATGGGTATAGGAACCGATCACGACATCAGGCAGTTCTTCCTGAAAAATTTCGATCATCTGCTTCATGCCGAGGAGTTCTCCCTGCGCTTTGGGAATGATGCTCAAGTAGCTCTCGGGATCGATATTCAAATTGCGCAGTTGGATCAGCTTTAAGCCTGTCCGCCGCGCAAAGTCGATCATCGCTTCGATCTCTTCCTCGCGGTCCGTCACGCCCGGAAACACGAGATAGTTAATCGAGGTAATAACCCCTTTATCGCTCGCATAGCGGAGCGACTTCTCGACGTTCTTAAGCGTATAGGCACGCGGCTTGTAGTATGCGTTATAATGATCGTCCAGCGCGCTGATGGTGCTGACCCGCATCAGGTTAAGCCCCGCGTCCACAATGCCGCGGATATGATCCGTGAGACCGGCGTTCGTGTTGATGTTGATGTAACCCATCTGTGTCTGCTGACGCACCTGTTTGATCGCTTCGATGATCAGGGCGGCCTGCGTGCTCGGCTCCCCTTCGCATCCTTGGCCGAAGCTGATAATGCTCTCCGGCGTGCGCAAATGCTCAAGCATAATCTGCACGATCTCTTCCACATTCGGCTTGAAGTTCATCCGGGTCTGCGGGGCTGGAAAGCCGCTGTCATCCGGCTGCTCGGAAATACAGCCGAAGCAGCCCGCGTTGCAGGAGTAAGAGACGGGAACGGCTCCCTCCCAGCGCTGCAGGAATGTGTTGGATGCGGTCAAGCATTCGTAGCCTAACGCGCAATTGGAGAGGTGCTGATACAAGCGGTTCTCGGGATACTTGGCAACAAGCCGGTTCACCTGCACCTCAAGCTCCTCGGGGTCGCAATGGACCGGATTCCAGAAGTACGGGTTGTCGCTTTGGCGGGCCGCTACGTAGAATCCGTCTTCTTTCCATACGACTGCCGTATATCCGAACAAGGGCAGCGCCTTTGTTTTATCCGACTTGATGTAGCCGGGCAGCAGCAGTCTTGTGAATCCTTGCGGGAGCAGCGCCCCTACGGCATGGTAGTCGCCCTCGACCAGCTTCATGTCACCGGTGTCCGCATCGATGCCGACGGGACGTGTAAAAGGGAGACTAACGAGCGTAGCGCCTTCAGGAAGAGGAATCAGCTCTTCGTCCAAAATTTCCGTTATCATTTCTGCATTGCGTCCGAGCGCAAGAAAGTCGGGATGATCGAATACGTTGCCCTGAGCGTCTGCATAAACCAAATTCATAAGGGTACTCCTTAAGATTTCTTTAGAAAAGCCGCTTCATACGCATGCCACTCTCGTTATGAAGCCGAGTTTTTGACTTTCCCCTTGTTGTTCCCGCCCGTACTTGATCCTGAGGACGACGACGGGGAGGCGAGCGAATCCAAAAACTCCTGATTTGTCTTGGTATCGGCCAGCTTTTTGATAAAAGCTTCCGTATATTCGTGCGAGTCGTTCATGCCTTTGCGCAGCGCCCAAATTTTTTCCAGCTCTTCCTTGCCGAGCAGCGCTTCTTCGCGGCGCGTACCCGAGCGGCGGATATCGATGGCCGGGAAAATACGGCGTTCCGCCATTTTGCGGTCCAGATGAAGCTCCAGATTCCCCGTCCCTTTGAATTCTTCATAGATGACGTCGTCCATCCGCGAGCCCGTCTCCACAAGCGCCGTAGCGAGAATCGTCAAGCTGCCGCCTTCCTCGATGTTCCGGGCAGCCCCGAAAAAGCGCTTGGGCCGGTGGAATGCACCGGGATCGATACCGCCGGAGAGCGTTCTGCCCGTAGGAGGCACCACAAGATTATAAGCCCTGGCCAAACGCGTGATGCTGTCCAGCAAAATAACTACGTCTTTCTTATGCTCAACAAGACGCATAGCGCGCTCAAGCACCAGTTCGGCGACCTTAATGTGGTTTTCCGGCAGTTCGTCGAATGTGGACGCTACCACTTCCCCTCTGACCGAGCGCTGCATATCGGTAACTTCCTCGGGACGCTCGTCGATCAGGAGAACAAACAATTCGATATCGGGGTAATTGGTGGAGATGCTGTTGGCGATTTCCTTAAGCAGCAACGTTTTGCCTGCTTTTGGGGGGGCTACGATCAAGCCGCGTTGTCCGAGTCCGACAGGAGCTAGCATATCCATAATACGAGTCGAAAGCTTGTTAGGGGTTGTTTCGAGTATAACCCGGGTTTGCGGATAAAGCGGGGTCAGCGCCGGAAAGTGCAGCCGCTCGGATGCCGTTTCCGGCTTCTCCCCATTCACGGCCTCTACCTGCAGAAGACCGAAATAGCGCTCGTTCTCTTTAGGCGGCCGGCATTTCCCCGACACGACATCGCCGGAACGCAGATCGAATTTACGGATCTGGGATGCGGAGATGTAAATGTCCTCAGAGCTCGGCAGGTAGTTGATCGGCCGTAAGAAGCCGAAGCCTTCCTGCAAAATTTCGAGGACGCCTTGCATGAACATCAGTCCGCTCTCCGCTGCTTGAGCGCGTAAAATTGCAAATATAAGTTCTTTTTTCTTAAGCTGTCCGTAGTAGGGAATCTGATGTTTTTTTGCCAGCTTATACAAATCGGTTAACTTCAATGCTTCAAGCTCAGCAAGATGCATACTCATTAATTTCAACCACCAAACTATTAAATTTTCTATGAATATCCAGAAATGTAGTAGCTAGCATTGCCTAGCTGAAGGATATTTATTCCTCGGCTTCACGCCATACCTCCGCTCCGAGCGAAGACAGGTTGAAAACCAGGTTCTCATAGCCTCTGTCGATAAATTCGACTCCGGATACTTCAGTGATGCCGCCGCTCATGACGCTTAGTCCGGCAATAACCAGCGAAGCGCCGGCACGAAGGTCGGTCGCCTTCACTTTCGCCGAGCTGAGCTGCGATCCCTCAATGATCGCCGAACGGCCTTCCACTTTCATTCTCGCACCCATGCGCACGAGTTCAGGTATATGTTTAAAACGATTGCTGTATACATGATCGGTCAAAATGCTCACGCCGCGCGCCTGACAGAGCAAGCTGGCCATCGGAGATTGCAGATCCGTCGCGAAGCCGGGATATACCAGCGCTTTTACATCCACGCTCTCATATTCAGGCTGGCCTACGACACGAATCGATTCATCCATTTCGTAAATATGCACGCCCATCTCCTGCAGCTTGGCAGTCAGAGCTTCCATGTGCTTGGGAATGACATTGTCTACCGTAACGTCTCCGCGCGTCGCCGCTGCGGCAATCATATATGTTCCCGCCTGAATGCGGTCCGGAATAATCGAATGACGGCAGCCATGCATCTCCGTAACGCCTTCGATACGGATCGTCTCCGTACCCGCTCCTTTGATTTTGGCTCCCATGGAATTGAGCAGTGTTGCCACATCTATAATTTCAGGCTCTTTGGCCGCGTTTTCAATCAAAGTGGAACCTTTGGCGCGCGATGCCGCCAGCATAATATTGATCGTGGCGCCTACGCTGGCCATATCCAGATAAATTTTCGCTCCGCGGAGCTCCTTGGCACGTATTTTCAATGCGCCGTTTTCGTTGCTGACGACCGCTCCGAGCGCTTCGAAGCCTTTAATGTGCAAATCGATAGGTCGGGGTTCGAAATTGCAGCCCCCCGGAAGTCCGATGGTCGCCTCTCCGAATCTGCCAAGCAAAGCGCCCATTAAATAATAGGAGGCTCTCAGCTTCTTCACTTTGCCGTTCGGCATCGGAATGGATCTCATTACGCTTGGATTAATGGTCATCCTGTCTTCGTGCCAATCAATGGAAGCTCCCAAATCTGTCAAAATTTCTGTATATGTAGCCACATCGCTAAGATGAGGCAGATTATCCAAAGTTACTGGCGATTCCGCAAGAATAGCAGCAGGAATCAAAGCCACGGCGCTGTTTTTGGCACCGCTGATTTGAACCGTTCCCCGCAGCGGCCGGCCTCCGACCACCATTAATTTTTCCGACATGTTTTCTTCTTCCCCCTACATCAGGTACATTCTTGCTGTGCGCGGGCTGGACGCACTAATCCCTTGAACAAAAACAGAAGAGGGAAACGCATCGATAATCGATAGCATTTCCCACAAGATCTATAAAGTTGGAATTAAGCTTGGTTGCTGCTTCCGAACAGTTCAATTTTGGATTTTACCACGTCGATCATGGCTTTACGGGCAGGGGTGAGATATTTGCGAGGATCGTACACTTTCGCATCTTTGTTCAATACTTCGCGAATAGCTTCGGTACAAGCAACTTGGTTCTCCGTGTTCACATTGATTTTGCCAACGCCTGCTGCGATCGATTTGCGGATCATTTCGTCAGGTACGCCCGAACCGCCGTGCAGTACGACAGGTACAGGAATCGCTTTGGATACTTGCTCGATGATGTCGAAATGAATGTTAGGCTCGCCGGCGTACATGCCGTGTGCGGTACCTACGGCAATCGCGAGGCAGTCAACGCCTGTTTCTTCATAGAAGCGGATCGCTTCTTCCGGTTTAGCCAGGTTAGCATGCTCTTGATCTACGCTGATGTCGTCCTCGACGCCGCCGATAGTACCCAGCTCGCCTTCCACGGATACGCCCATAGCGCGCGCCGCTTTTACGACTTCTTTGGTCAAGCGGATATTTTCTTCGAACGAATAGTGCGATCCGTCGAACATAACGGAGCTGAATCCCGCACGGATACATTTCATTGCCACTTCAAAGGAGCTGCCGTGATCCAGGTGCAAAGCGATAGGCAGACCGGATTTCTTAGCTGCCGCTTCGGCGATAGCTACTGTAAACTCGATACCCATGTATTTCAGTGCGCCTTCGCTAACACCGTAAATAAACGGGGATTTCAGTTCGATTGCAGCTTCCACGATCGCTTGTGCAAATTCAAGGTTGTTCATGTTGAACTGGCCGACCGCGTATTTGTTCGCTTTCGCTTTCGGTAAAAATTCATTCATTGAGACCAATGCCATGATTCTCTTCCTCCTAGTACCTTTGGTAGTAGATGCGTGTGTATACCGCTCTTTGTCATACTGACATATTATAGCACATATTTGATTAAATGATAAACAAGCCCGGCGCTTTTTAAGGAAATTCTAAGCTGGGAGGCCTATCTTCCAAAAGTTCCCGATTGTAATAAAAAAAGACCCTAATATTTAGGATCCCACAGCAAAACCGCTGCTTGATTCATTGTTCAGCTGTCTGTTGACAGCCAAGCGGAGCTCGTCAATATCGAAAGGTTTCGTAAAATGCATAATCGCTCCAAGATCGGTCGCTTCTTTAATCATATCAAGTTCGCCGTACGCGGTCATCATAATGACTTTGATGGACGGATCGATCGCTTTCAAATGCTTGAGAATATCGAGTCCGTCCATGCCGGGAATTTTCATATCGAGCAGTACAAGGTCAGGAGAGGAATTTTTCACAATTTCCAAAGCCAGTTTTCCATTCGATGCCTGATAGGTATCGTATCCTTCGTTGCTGAACACTTCCATTAAAAGTACGCGAATTCCGTTTTGATCGTCAACAATCAACACTTTCTTCTTCATAAGCCCGGTTCCCTCCCGAAAACGAATAACGATTGCCCCATTACTATGGTTGTATCATATTCGCTACTCGTTCTCAATATCCTTCCTTAATCGAAAAGTTTATTGCAAACTTTTACAAAAAAGTACTTTTGCAGGAGGGATGTCTTAGCGGCTAAGCTGCAAAGCGGCTTTTACGAACTCGCGGAACAACGGCTGCGGACGGTTCGGACGCGAAGTGAACTCCGGATGGAACTGAACCGCAAGGAACCACGGATGATCCGGAACCTCGATCATTTCCACCAGTCTTCCGTCCGGCGACGTGCCGGAGATGCGGAGGCCCGCTTTTTCAATCAGCTCGCGGTATTCGTTATTGAACTCGTACCGGTGGCGGTGTCTTTCATAGACCAGCTCGTCGTTGTAGGATTTCGCCGCCAGGGAGCCGGGAACAAGCTTGCAAGGATATAGGCCGAGGCGCATCGTGCCGCCCAGATTTTCAATGTCCTTTTGCTCGGGCAGCAGGTCGATCACCGGATACGCCGTAGTCGGATTGATCTCCGAGCTGTTCGCGCCGTCGAGGCCCGCAACCGTGCGGGCGTATTCGATAACGGCAACCTGCATGCCCAGGCAGATGCCGAAGAACGGAATTTGCTGCTGGCGCGCATAGCGGATCGCGGACACTTTGCCTTCGATACCCCGGTCGCCGAAGCCGCCCGGAACGAGAATGCCGTGAACGCCTTCCAGCAGCTCGTGAACGTTATGGTCGTACACTTCCTCCGCATTCACCCAGCGGATGTTCACTTCGGCATCGTTGTCGATACCCGCATGGCCGAGCGCTTCGACGATGCTGAGATAAGCGTCGTGCAGCGCGACATATTTGCCCACGATGGCGATTTCCGTTTTTTGTGAGAGCGATTTGACGCGGCGAACCAGATTTTCCCACTCGGTCATATCCGGCTGAGCGTTCGTTTTTAATTGGAGATGCTTGCACACGTAGTCGTCGAGACCTTGTTCGCGCAGCATCATCGGCACTTCATAGAGCGTCTCCGCATCTTTGCACTCAATGACCGCCGCCGGATCGATATCGCAGAACAAAGCGAGCTTGCGCTTCATGTCTTCCGTCAGGGAGTACTCCGTACGGCATACGATTACATGCGGCTGGATGCCCAATCCGCGCAGTTCCTTGACGCTATGCTGCGTCGGCTTCGTCTTCACTTCGCCGGCCGCTTTGATGTAAGGAATGAGCGTCACATGAATGTACATGACATTCTCGCGCCCGATGTCGTTTTTCATTTGACGGATCGCTTCCAGGAACGGCAAGCTCTCGATATCGCCGACAGTACCGCCGATTTCCGTGATGACCACATCGGACTGCGCTTCCCGTCCGGCGCGCAGCACCCGATCCTTGATCTCGTTGGTAATGTGCGGAATCACCTGCACCGTACCGCCCAAATACTCGCCTCTGCGCTCTTTGGTAATGACGGAGGAGTACACTTTGCCTGTGGTGACGTTGGAGCTTTTGGACAAATTAATATCGATAAAACGCTCATAATGGCCCAAGTCCAGATCCGTCTCCGCGCCGTCGTCGGTTACGAACACTTCCCCGTGCTGGTAAGGGCTCATCGTTCCCGGGTCTACGTTAATGTACGGGTCGAACTTTTGAATCGTAACCTTCAGACCCCTGTTTTTGAGAAGTCTCCCTAAGGAAGCTGCAGTAATCCCCTTTCCGAGAGAAGACACAACCCCTCCCGTAACGAAAATATATTTTGTCATTTATGTAGCCCTCCTTAAAGTTTTCGCCAGAAAACTGGCATCGTAAGCATAAAAAAAATATTAGCACAGGCAGGCCGTCTTTCATCGAAAACGCGCTGCTGCAAGAAGCGCATCCGACATGCAAAAACCGCGACAGCACCTGATTTCTAGTTTCTGCAAAATCATCATTTTCATGAACACCGGTCAAAAACGGCCAATAAAACAAAAAAAGTGACACCCGTAGTGACGGGGGCACTTTTCGAACGCATCAGCGATTTGTTAAGTTTCTTTTAAAGCCCATGCAATAGTTTACTCTGAACGAATGGCGGATGTCAAGACAAGTTATTTCTCATCTTCTTCCTCATCGTCGAAATCGGATTCTTCCTCTTCTTCATCCAGATCTTCTTCGAGCTCTTCGTCCGTTTCCTCAATCTCGGCGTCGCCCAGATCCTCTTCTTCAATCTCTTCGTCCTCGAAGAATTCGGAATCCTCCTCCACCTCTTCTTCGGAATCAGCGCCAAACGCATCGTACTCGTCTTCCTCTGCGTATGTATCTTCTTCTTCCTCCGCATAGATGTCCTCGTCGAGATCGTCGTCTTCGTCGTTGATGATTCTCGGACGCTTCGCGTTGCCGACCGAATCCTCGGATTTCTCCACCGGATACCAGCGTTTCAGTCCCCACAGATTGGAGCCTACGCAAGCAAACCGGCCGTCGATATTGATTTCCGTATATAATTGGGCGATCACCTGCATGACATCCTGCTCGGACAACCCTTTAATTTTAGCAATTTCCATCATCAGGTCACGGTAATAAAACGGCGTGTTCGCCGATTTCAGCAATTCAAACGCCAAATCCACCATCGGCATTTCGCGCGCCTGCTCTGCATTGATTTTGAGTGTGTACTCGCTACTCATCTAAGGCACATCCCTTCGACCTTCTTCTCAAGTTCTTCTATCTACCTTATCCAATATCTTCATTAAGTAAAACCTATTTCTCCTAAAAATGCAACTATCCACTGCGGGATTGACGCCTGAAAATAAAACCAAGCGAAGGTCCCCCTTCGCTTGCGACTGTATCCTCGGGAATCAGCACGCGAATCACGGCCGGCTCCGCCACCTGAGAAAGAGACACTCCTGCTGCGCCTCTCTCTTCATCCTATGTCGCATCTAAGCATCTGACACGGCTTCGCACCTAATTATTTGCGAAAAAGGCGATGACACGGTCATGCCGGAAGACCTGTACATAGGATAGGGAAGATTCGAATCTATGCTGTAACGGGGGGATGGCATCCATGGATTCGGCCACCTTTCTTCACCTGCTTCATGAGGAGATCGGCCTCGCGAAAGAAGCCGGCAAAAAGCAAATTATCCATTTCCCGTCAGCTAAGGATTACAATATCTGCAGCGAGCAGTTGAAACGGATGAAATCCCGGCTCCCCAATCTCGCCGAAGTCCGCGACCTTCGCATCATTCATGCATTTTCCTGCGTGCTGCCCGAAGACTCCAGGCTCAGGGAAGCGCCGCAAGTGGACGACATCGAGGAAGATACGACAGTGACGGTTCATCAAGCCGTCGGCAAAAAAGCGTCTGTAAAACGAGGAAATGCGTTTACAGGATCGCAAACGATCCCCTGGGGCATCGATCAGATCAACGCACCGGATGTGTGGAACAAGTCCACCGGCCAACGGATCCGCATCGGCGTCATCGATACCGGAATCGACTACAGCCATCCGGACCTGCGCAATTCCATCGACAAAGGCATCAACATGCTGAACCGGAGCATGCTGCCCATAGACGATAACGGTCACGGAACGCATATCGCCGGCACCATCGCCGCCGCCAGCAGGTACAACGGGATTGTCGGCGTAGCTCCCAGGGCGATCATTCACCCGGTAAAAGCTTTCGATTACAACGGCAGCGCCTATGTATCCGATATTGTCGCCGCCATCGACTGGTGCGTTCAAAACGCTCTTCACATTATCAATATGAGCTTCGGCATGAAGATGTACAACCGTTCCCTGGAATACGCGGTGCTCAATGCCTATTATAAAGGGACAATCATCGTCGCCTCGTCGGGCAACGACGGAAAGCGCAAAACGATCGATTTTCCGGCGCGCTTCCAGCAAGTTGTCTCCGTAGGCGCTACGACGCGGGCTCTCAAAATCGCTCCCTTCAGCAACCGGAGCAAGCAAATCGATGTGTACGCGCCGGGCGAGCATATATATTCCGCCTGGCTTCAGGGCAAATACAACGAGCTCAGCGGCACCTCGATGGCCACCGCACACGTCAGCGGCGTCGTCGCCTTGATGCTGGCCATCAAGCCGAATCTGCGGCCGCTGCAGATCAAAAACATCCTGAGGCGCAGCTCCAGCAGCCTCGGCAAACGCACCAGCAGCGGCGCATGGCAGCCCGGGCAGCTCAATGCCCGGCGCGCGATCAACGCGCTGAAATAACAACAGGCCCCGATCGTCGTCGGGGCCTGTTGTATGGCCGGCGGAGCGGAAGCTACATCCGCTCCGGCGCGCTGACGCCAACGGCGCGAAGCACGTTGGCGAGTGTAGTGCGCACCACGCCGAGCAGCGCCAGGCGCGCTTGCGTCTGGGCCGCGTCGTCGGTGATGACGCGCTCGGCTTTGTAATAGCTATGAAACTGGCTCGCCAGTTCATAGACATAGCGGATGAGCCGGTGCGGCGCATACTGCTCGGCCGCGACGGCGACCTCCTCGGGGAGTTCGCCGATTTTGCGCAGCAGATCGAACTCCGCCTCCGCTGTGAGGCGGGAGAGGTCGACCTGCTGCAAAGGCAGCAGCCGGGCGCCCTGCTCTTCCGCCTGGCGGAAGATGCTGCAGATCCGCGCGTGCGCGTACTGCACGTAGAACACCGGATTCTCGTTGGATTGGGATACCGCGAGATCCATGTCGAAATCCAGATGCGAGTCCATGCTCCGCATCGTGAAGAAATAGCGGATCGGGTCGACGCCCACCTCGTCCATGAGGTCCTCCATCGTGACCGCTTTGCCGGTCCGCTTGGACATTTTCACCTTTTCCCCGTTCTGGAAAAGGCTCACCATCTGCGCGATCAGCACGACGAGCCTGTCCGCTTCGAAGCCAAGCGCCGTCATGGCCGCCTTCATCCGCGGGATGTAGCCGTGGTGGTCGGCGCCCCAAATGTTGATCAGGCGGTCGTAGCCGCGCTGGAATTTGTTGCGGTGGTACGCGATATCCGGCGTCAAATACGTGAAGGAACCGTCGTTTTTGATCAGAACGCGCTCTTTATCGTCGCCGAAAGGCGTCGTGCGCAGCCATGTCGCGCCTTCCTCTTCGAAAATATGCCCCTTGTCCCGCAGCTCCTGCAGCACGCCCGGAATCAGATTGTTCTCGTAGATCGACGTTTCCGAGAACCATTCGTCGAATTGAACGCCGAAGCGTCCGAGATCGCGCTTGAT
This sequence comes from Paenibacillus sp. sgz302191, assembly GCF_057749925.1. Taxonomy (NCBI): domain Bacteria; kingdom Bacillati; phylum Bacillota; class Bacilli; order Caryophanales; family Paenibacillaceae; genus Paenibacillus; species Paenibacillus sp. sgz302191. The sequence goes on along the minus strand of NZ_JBYLHY010000054.1, from coordinate 13,074 downwards.
TTTATCTAATTCCTTTTCCAACCCGTAGGTGCGGAAATAAGCCCGGCGCTCGTCCTCCGGCATGCTGAGCAGGCTGTCGCCTTTGTCAGCCGCAAGCTCGGCTGCAAAGCCTTTGATATCTTCGCCGTAATAGCCGTCATCCGGCATTTCGGCTTCCCGGCCGAGCGCCTGGAGATAACGGGCTTCGATCGATTTGGCCAGGTTCAGCACCTGGTTGCCGGCATCGTTGATGTAATACTCGCGGGTAACGTTGTAGCCCGCCAGCTCAAGCACGTTGCACAGCGCGTCGCCGACAGCCGCTCCGCGGGCATGTCCCAAATGCAGAGACCCCGTTGGATTCGCGCTGACGAATTCCACCTGCACCTTGAGGCCTTGTCCGATATTGACGGAACCGAAGCGCTCACCCTGGCGCTGAACTTCGCCGATGATCGGGTACAAGTAGCTTTTGTTCATTTTGAAATTGATGAATCCCGGCCCTGCAATGTTCGCTTCGGCAATGTGCGCTTTTTCCTTGTCCAGATGCGCGATGATCTGCTCTGCGATCTGCCGCGGATTTTGCTTGGCGATACGGGTAAGCTGCATGGCTGCATTCGTGGCGAAATCGCCGTGCGCCTTGTCTTTCGGAACTTCCAGCACCATGTCGGGAATCTGGGAAGCCTCCACGATGCCTGCCGCCGTTATCGCGTCCTGAATCGCCTGCTTGACGACTGTTTTCACTTCATTAAGAATATCCATCGGTATTACCCCTCCTGAATCAAAAGCTTGATCCGATAATGTCCTGCATGCTCTCCTGACGCATATAAATCATAGCTCCACGATACCGTTCCGATTCCGGCGCGAATATCTTGCGATAGCTCATGAGTCTTCATTTCAAGTTCCATTCTGCCTTGAGCGGTCTGGTAAAAGCCGATCCGTTTCTCCCCCGGCGCAAAAGTCTGCTCCGCCCGCACATCTCCCTGCCGGATAATCCGAACCTCGCCGGCTTCCAGCCTAAGCAGCGTCACGGTGCGCCCCAGCTCGGAAGGAGGCTCTTCGTACCGAATGTATACGTGCTCTCCCTTAAAATAGAGATCGCCTTCCATCGATTGCTTCGTCGTCCGGCCGCCGCTTCGGCTTTCGAGGCGGAGCCGTACTCTCTGCTTGGCGTTAGCCGTCATGCCTCACGTTCTCCTGTCCCTTGTTCCTTACGCCCTATGTCAAGATAAGGCAAGTTAGCTATTAGTGTATAATATAAGGTCTGCGAATTCAATCCGTCGCTGACGTTATTCCGTTTGTCGACACGTACAGTAACTGACGGACTGGTCACCCTGCGTACTGGCTGGGGCGGGTCGGTGGGTCGGCGCGGCCGCACCGTCTTGTAGCTCCCGGCGCGCGGTGCGCTGCAAGACGGCGGCCGGTCGACCGCATGCCGGTAAAACGGCAGGGGCCGCCTGCGGGAAGCCGCAGGGAGCACGCTTGTGAAAAGTTTCGGATGCGCAGACACTTCCGTTTTGAGCATTTGCCCGTCTCGGCCTTTGTCGAAAAACGCAGCAGCTGCGTCATCACTAGCTCCACGCTGAAAACCTGCAAAAGTGCAGGCTTTTGCCCTTCGATACGCTTGCAGCGCAAAATTCCTGCAAATGTGCAGGCTTTTCTAGCCAAAAGTAAGTTTCGGACCTCTTATGACAGGAATTCCTGCACAATTGCAGGCTTTTCCCTCAAACAGGCCGATTCCTGCGAAAAAGCCTGCACTTTTGCAGGTTTTCGGGCTCGGGTGGGCCCAGGGGGCTCGGAGGGTGAGCTCAGGTGGGCCCAGGAAAGCTCGGTAGGGTTCGGCGGGGCTCACAAGAGCGCTTTCGCGGGTGTAGCAGGGAGCAATACCGGTACTCTCGCCGGACGCTTCCTCTTCCGCATTCCGCTGCTGGTACTCGCGCTAGACGCATCCGCCTCCTCGTCCGCTGCCGGTACTCACGCTGGACACGCCCGCGTTCCGCTATCGGCGCTCGCGCGGGATGCGCCCCGGCAGCAGGCGGCTTTAGCGCCTGCCTTGCCGCTTACGCTCGCCCAGCCTTTCCGCCGACGCTCAAAAAAGCCGTCTTCCGCTTCTGCGATCGAGAAGTGTCGGACGGCTTTTTCTATGGTTTACTTCACTAAATCTTCTACGAACTTAGGCAGTACGAAAGCTGCTTTATGCAGGCGCGGCGTGTAGTATTTGGTCGGGAATTCCGGGATGGAAGACTCTTCCACTTGAAGCGGATCATGCGTTTTGCTGCCCATTGTGAACGTCCACAGACCGCTTGGGTACGTAGGAATGTTGGCGCAGTATACGCGCACGATCGGGAAAATTTCTTTGACATCGCGGTTGACGGTTTGAATCAGGTCGGCTTTGAACCAAGGGTTGTCCGTCTGCGCGACGAAAATGCCGTCTTCTTTTAACGCGTCATAGATGCCTTGATAAAATCCTTTGGTGAACAGCTCCACAGCAGGGCCTACCGGCTCCGTGGAATCGACCATGATTACGTCGTATGTGTTTTTGTGGTCGTGAATGTGCATGTAGCCGTCGTTCACGATCACTTGTACGCGAGGGTTATCCAGTTCGCCGGCGATTGTCGGCAAATATTTTTTGGAGTACTCGATCACTTTGCCGTCGATATCGACAAGCACGGCTTTTTTCACTTTCGGATGCTTCATGATCTCACGGATGACGCCGCCGTCTCCGCCGCCCACGACGAGCACTTGCTCCGGGTTCGGGTGAGTGACGAGCGCAGGATGCGCCACCATTTCGTGATAGACGAACTCGTCTTTGACCGTAGTCATGACCATTCCGTCCAGCACGAGCATCGTTCCCCATTCTTCGGTTTCGATCATAGCAAGATCCTGGAAATCGGTTTGTTCTCTTACATAAGTTTCTTTAATTTTCGCAGTAATGCCGAAGCTGTCCGTTTGCTTCTCCGTGTACCATAATTCCATGTTCATGCCTTCTTTCTATTCTATATTTGGATAAAATAAGCTCCATGATCAGTGTTCCCATTGTATTATAGTGCATTACCTCTAAAATGCAATGTTTTCCTCGTCTTTTCCCCGTTATTTTAAAAAATATTTACAATTGCTTGAATACGCCGCGCCAAGCTTTTCCATACTGCATAATAGAGGTTTTGTTCAACGAAAGGGGTACGAGGGAATGACCGATAACAAACGTCCGCCGTCAGCGGGCTCGCCTATCCCGCCCAAAAACAAGGAGCTCCCGTCGATCCGCTGGATGCGCCGCATCAAAAAGATGTTCTCATTCCTGTTTTCGTCCGTCATTCTTTTGCTCGTGACGGCAGCCATAGGGCTGCTGTATTTGCGTACGCAGACGCTGCCTGTCACCAAAATGCTGCAAACGTCGCAGATGTACGACGCTCACGGCGAGCTGATCGATACGTTCTATACGGGCCAAAATCGGGAGATTGTCAGTCTGAAAGACATTTCCCCTAATCTCATTAAAGCTACGCTCGCCGTCGAGGATCAGCATTTTTACGATCATTTCGGCGTTGATGTGAAGGCGGTGGCCCGGGCGGCGGTCGTCAACGTGCAGCACATGGCGAAAGTTCAAGGCGCCGGAACGATTACCCAGCAGCTCGCCCGGAATTTATATTTGAACCACGACCGCACTTGGGCGCGCAAAATCAAAGAAACTGTCTTTGCCATTCAGATGGAAATGCAGCTTAGCAAGGACCAGATTCTGGAAAATTATTTGAATCAAATTTATTACGGGCACTCGTCTTACGGCATTGAAACCGCCTCGGAGTTGTTTTTCGGCAAGCATGCAAGCGAATTGACGCTGGCGGAAAGCGCCCTGATCGCAGGCGTCCCCAAAGGGCCGCGTTATTACTCGCCCTATTACGATCTGCAAAATTCGCTGGACCGGCAAAAAGTGGTGCTGCAAACGATGGTCCGCGGCGGTTTCATTACCCAGGAAGCGGCGGCGGCCGCAGCCAAGGAAAAGCTGGCCATACAGCCGCTCTCCAAGAAAAAAACCGCGGCGGCCCCGTATTTCCGCGATTATGTGCGCTCCATCGCCACCGACAAACTCGGCATAAGCGAAGAACAATTCGATCAAGGCGGCATAAAAATTTACACAACTTTAGACATGAACGCGCAAAAGACCGCTGAAGAAGTCATCGCCAAACAGTTGGACAAATACCCGGACATCCAGGCAGCGCTTGTCGCCATCGATCCCCGTACGGGTGCGGTTAAAGCGATGGTCGGCGGCCGCGACTACTCGGAGAACCAGTTCAACCGCTCGCTTTCCAATACGAGGCAGCCCGGTTCTTCGTTTAAGCCGTTCGTCTATACAGTGGCGCTGCAAAACGGGTATACGCCCGTAAGCCAGGTCAAGAGCGAGCCTACTGTGTTTACTTACGACGAAGGCAGGCAGACGTATACGCCGCGTAATTTTAACGATCAATACGTGAATGCCAATATCGACATGCGCCAAGCGATATCGAAGTCCGATAACATCTACGCGGTGCACACCATTCTCGATGTGGGGCCCGCCAAAGTGATCGATCTCGCGCGTAAGCTGGGCATCGACAGTGCTATGAAGCCGCTGCCTTCTTTGGCGCTCGGCTCCTTTCCGGTCAGCCCGATCGAGATGGCCTCCGCTTTCGGCACGATCGCCAATCAGGGCGTCCATTTCCAGCCGACGGCTATCGAGCGGATTGAGGATGCGAACGGCAATATTCTTTATCAGTCGCAGACTGTGCCGGAGAAAGTCATTGACCCGCCCGTCGCTTACGTCATGACTAGTTTGATGGAAAGCGTGTTTGATGAAGGCGGCACGGGGAACCGGGTCGCCGGCACGATCAAGCGTCCGATCGCCGGCAAAACAGGCACGACGGACACCGACGCCTGGATGGTCGGGTTCACGCCCGAGCTCGCGACCGCAGTCTGGGTCGGCTACGACAAGGACCGGACTATCGGCAATGTCGAGTCCCATCTGGCTTCGCCGATTTTCGCCGAGTTCACCGAGCAGACGCTGGACGCGATCCCTCCGAAGCTGTTTCCGATTCCGGAAGGGGTCACTACCGTCTACATCGATCCGGCTACCGGCAAGCTGTCCAACGAGGACTGCCCGAACTCCCGCATGGAGGCGTTCCTGGCCGGCACGGAACCGAAGACGTACTGCACGGGCAAACCGGCCAAAGAAACGGCCGGCGACGGCAAGAAGGAAGAACCCAAAGGCAAAAACAGCTCCTGGTGGAACGATTTGAAACGCTGGTGGAACGACTAGGAGGGCCGTCCTCAGACAACACAAAAAGGCAGAACTAAGCGCGTCTTAGTCTGCCTTTTTGCTGTCCTAGTATATGGTGTAACATACACTAGGGTTTAGTATACCCGGTTCACTCTACCGTCACAATGGATGACACATAAAGTTCACATTTGCCGAAGCGCCACCCGGAAGCTTTATGAAAGCGTATCCTTGAGGCTTTGGTCCGACCGGTTCCACCACTCTGCATTATGGGCGACTAAACTGTTTTTGAGCGCTGCCTTCTCCTCATCGCTCAAGCCGTCGAAAATAAATTTCCGCTTCATCGCGGCGTCCATCTTGTTGACGTGATCGGCGAGGATTTTCCAGCCTCTGCGCGCTTCGGTATCAATCAGCATTTCGCAAGCCGTCATGCCCGCATAATAAGCCCCTTCTTCCGTGCGGTCCACCGCTACCCAGACGATCCAGCATTTGCGGCCGTTCGGCACATCTTCCTTGTTCGTCGAGAACTTGATGCCTTTCTCGATTTTACTTTTGGCGTGCAGCGTCCCTTCGTCCAAATAAGCTTCCCCGCCATCGATGATGATGCCGGAAACGTTGCTAAGGTCGATCGAGCCTGCGCCAAACCCTTTGTGATTCGTCTTGGAGTTAACTATATTTAAAGCCAGCTTCTTTTTATCAGCTTCCATATTCGGTCACCTTCCTGCCTTCCTCTGTATAAACATTCCTTTGCTTTATTGTAGCCAAAGTAACCGGCAAGAACAAGATACGGGCCAAATTCTCGGCCAAGACCCATTTAAACATGTTAAAATAAGTCTATTCTGTTTCCGCGAGGTGAACCCATGTCTTGGAAAACGTTATTTGACTCGGACAATATGCGCATCTTCATTGATAATAAAGAACACACGGTGAATATCGAATGTGTAGAGGATAGCGTCAACTCGAATTATGTCACTGTAAGGCTCAAAAACAAGACTGACATCGATCGCATCATTGAAGCGCTGGAAGCCTCCAAAGCGTATCTGGGCGACGGCAATTAGGAAACCAGCTTCAAGCCGACGGTGGAACACATAATGATCGCGATAAACAGCAGCCTGCGCACATCTTTCGATTCGCCATGTACCAACATGCCTGTAATCGTGACGCCTACGGTGCCGATTCCCGTCCATATGCCGTACGCGGTTCCCATCGGGATGGTCTGCAGGGCAATCGACAGCAAATAGAAGCTCATGCCCAGACCGAAGATCACCAGCAAAATTCCTTTTACACTAAATCCTTTGCTAAGTTTATTGAGTCCCATTACGCTAAATATTTCCCCTAAACCCGACACGACCAGCAATAACCATGCCATGACCAATCGGCCTCCTTTAAACCTGATGTTTCTCCTGATGATGACCCCGGGCGTCGCCGGCCGCATGCGTGACCTTTTTCAACCCGATGATCCCGGTGAGCAGCAGCGCAACCAACAGCAGCTTATACACATTCACAGGCTCATGGAAAAATAACATCTCCGTCAGCACCGTTCCTATCGTACCGATTCCCGTAAATACCGCATAGACCGTGCCGGTCGGCAGCATCGCGCATGCTTTGAGCAGCAGGAAAAAGCTGAACGATATGAACGCAATCACGATCAGCCACTCCCACCACAATTCGGAGTATTTCAAACCGGTGACCCAGAATATTTCTATAATGCCTGCTATGACAACATACAGCCAATATTTATTCATGTCCCTTCACTCCTTGCCGCAGCGTAATCCTGCGATAAAAAACTCCCACACAAATTGCTTCCGCTTGCGGAATTCGGCTTCTTCATACAGCTGAAACTCCATGTACAGACCGTCCACCGCGCAGTAAAAAGCCGCCACGAACGCCTCGGGCTCCATCCGCCGGAATTGTCCGGCCGCAGCGCCCGCCTCGTATATCCGGATCAGGCTGCTCGTCATGTCGCTCTCCCCTTGAAGAAAAGGCTTCAGCAGCTTCTCCTTCAGCGCCTCCGGCGGGAAAAAGATAAACCGCTTGTAAAACAAATGATAACGGTCATTGCCGATCGTATCCGTAACGTGGCGAAAATAGAGCCGGATCTGCCGCTCGGGATCGGCATCGGTTTCCTTACCGTATTGGTCGCGCATGACATACACGTAATTATTAATCACTTCTTCGGTCACTGCGAAGAACAGATCTTCCTTGGAAGCGTAATGCGCGTAGATGGATGGCGTCTTAATGCCTACTTTGCGGGCAATATCGCCTAGCGTCGTCTTCTCATATCCCTGACTTGCGAACAATTCAAGGGCAGCCTCTCGTATGCTTTCAGCACTCATCGCTTTCACTCCCTAACTAATATTAGTTAGGCGAACTATAGCTCTTTCATGCGAAAAAAGCAATTTTCTCTTTTCAGAAATAATACCCGGGTTGTCTACATATACATGCTGTAGATGCTTGTCAACGGGGTGAATATCATGAATCCATTGTTCAAAAACCGCACGGTGCAGTGGGCCTTCGTCGTGCTGCTCGCCGCAGGTGCAGTTCTGCTGTCCGAATCGCTCCTCCCATCCACTTTCAAGCCCGCGATACCTGCAGCGCTCGAAGAACCGGCTCCGCAGACGCCGGCCAAGCAGCAGCCCGAATCCGCCCAAGCACCGGAGAAATCGGCTCCCGAACCGCTCAGTTACCGAATTGCCGAGTATCACATGAACGTGGAATATGCGGCCGACACCAGGCAAATTAAAGGACAGCAAACGATAACCTGGGAGAACCCGGGCGGTACGCCTGTGCAAGAACTGTATTTGCATTTATATCCGAATGCGTTCCAATCCAAGAAGACGACTTTTATGCGCGAGTCGGGAGGCAAACTGCGTCAAGACAAAGCGAAAGCCGACAGCATCGGCAGCATGGAGCTTTTATCGGTCAAAACTTTGGACGGCAATGACTTAAGCATGCGCATGGAGTTTGTTCAGCCCGATGACGGCAATAAGGACGACCATACCCTGCTTAAGCTGCCTCTGCCCAAAGCGGTGGGCCCCGGCGAGCGGGTCACGTTCAAAACGGAGTTTCTCGTCAAGCTGCCCGCAGCCTTCGCGCGAATGGGTTATGTCGGCGATTTCGTCATGGCCGGACAGTGGTTCCCCAAAATCGCCGCGTATGAGCCGGCGGGAACAAGAGGCCGCACGGCCGATGGCTGGAACCTCCATCAGTACCATGGCAACTCGGAGTTTTACTCCGATTTCGGCATCTATGACGTTGTTATCAAAGTGCCGTCCAACTATATTGTCGCCGCGACGGGGTTCCCTGTAAAACCCCCGGTGTCGGACAGCAACACGAAAACCTACCAGTTTTACGCCGAGGACGTGCACGATTTCGCCTGGTCGGCTTCGCCGAACTTCGTATACGTGGAAGAGCCGTTCGCCACGGCGCAGGTACCCGGTGTCAAAATCAAGCTCTACCTCGACCCGAAGCATCAAAATTTAAAAGACCGCTACATGTACGCGGCCAAAAAGGCGCTTTCCCGCTTCAGCCAGTGGTACGGTACGTACCCTTACTCCACGCTCTCCATCGTCGTCCCTCCGGAAGGCGGCAACGGCGCAGGCGGGATGGAGTATCCGACCTTGGTCACCGCATGGGGAGCCAGCGACAAGAAGCCCGATTTGGAGCTGGAACGGGTGGTCGTTCATGAAATCGGCCATCAATTTTTTTACGGCCTCGTCGCTTCCAACGAGTTCGAAGAAGCTTGGCTGGACGAAGGCTTCACCTCCTACGCGGAGGACAAAGTCATGGAGGCGGAATACGGCGTTTCGCCGAATCTGCCTGTAGAGGCCAGCTATGTGACCTCGCCCAACGCGCTTAAACTGAATGCCTGGGATTACAAAGGGCATGGCGAATATGCGGATAATGTGTACATACACGGCAAGCTGGTGCTGAAAGCCATCGAAAAGCAGGTCGGCGCCAAGACGATGGACCGCATCATGACGACCTACTTCCACCGCTGGGAGTTCAAGCATCCTTCGACCAAAGATTTTCAACATGTTGTGGAGGAAGTCACCAAAGCGAAATGGGACGATTTTTTCAACCAGTATGTGTACGGCAGCATGATGATGGACTTTGCGGTTGATCGGATTCAAGTGAAGCCTGCGGCACTGGCAGACGGCAAACCCGGATATGAGAGCACCGTGCTGATCTCCAAACGGGGTGGCAATTCCCCGGAGGTGCCGATTCAATTCCATTTTACCGATGGCACCGTACTGGATAAGGTCTGGAACGGCGCGGAGAGCAGCATCGAGTACAAGTTGACGAATGCGGCTCCCGTCGAGTGGGTTCGCATCGATCCGGGCTATTCGCTCGTGCTGGAAAATAAGCATATCAACAATTTCATGTCGGCCCGGATAGACCCCAAATGGAAAATACGTTTGAACCTCGGCATCATTCAGCTTTTACAAACGATCTCCGGCTGGGTAGCCTGGTAGAAAGGAGAACGCTGCATGACTCTTTATATGAAGTCCGGCTATCGGGCGGCGCTGCGGCAGCCTTTTGCGGTCATCATGCTGTTCCTGTATCAAATGGGTTGGGGAGCCCTCCTCTATAAAATGGTGCAATCGGTGCTCGTGCCGCTCATGCATCGCTTTCCGGGAAACGGCCAGCCCAAGCAGACGCTGCATTTGTTCCTGGCCGAAAGCCAGTTTCAACTGCTCAAAACGGACCTGAGCCATTCCTATTTATGGTGGCTGGCGGTGCTTCTCGCTAGCCGCATGCTGCTTACGCCGCTGCTGAACGCCGGCATCTACTATTCGCTGATCCACACCGACCAAAATGCGGGATACCGCTTCTTTAAAGGCATATCGGAGATGTGGCTCTCCTTTTTCCTCTGCTACGCAGTACGGATCGCGCTGACACTGCTTCCCCTCGCCTGGCTGATCCCGGAGGCCGAGTCGATCTTTGCGCAAAGCGGATCTTACGAGAACGCCGCCGTTGACATGCTGCCATGGCTGGCCGGAATGCTTGCATACGGATTTCTCATGCATCTCCTCTTCATGCATCTGCAGTTCGCGCTCGCTGCCGGAAGCGGAATTCTCTCCACCCTGCTCGCCTTTGTCCGGCACCTGCTTCCTATCGTCGGCATCGCTCTGCTGCTTTTGATCGGGTCGGGACTATTGACGGGTGTCAGCGTCATCGCTTCCTACATCTGGGCAGGTCTGATTGCCCTTCTCATTTATCAGCTGTTCCCGCTTTTCAACATATTTTTGCAAATGTGGGTACTAGCCTCTCAATATCAGTTGTGGTCCGCCAAAGCAAATTCGTAGCGAACGCCCGCCGCTCTCTAAATCTATGAGCAATATTCAGCGAAAAACGCCCAAATATCGGAAAATATGCTCAAGCCCCTGAAAAAGGGGCTTTTTTTTGTCTATTTTCCGAACTATTTCACATATTTTTATAGAATAGTGCACTTGGAAGGAGGATTTTAGATATTTATGCCGAATCCTAAGCACTAGGAAAAATAAACCAACATTTCATGCCGAATTCCCGATTTTTTGGGAAACGGGGGAACCATTCCGGGTGAATTGATCTCGCAACACAGGGATCATAGGGAACCTTCAACCGAACCCTCCAGCTAACCTCGTAGGCACCGGAAGGAGACAAGCAGTTGAAAAAGGTTGTTGCTCTCGTTGTCAGTCTTGTTTTGTGTTTGAGTATTGGTGCAGGAAGTGTTTTCGCAGCACAATCCACTTTGGATGAAACGGTTGACGGATTGCTCGGAACTCCGTACAAGTATGCGGGTACGACAACGAAAGGCTTTGATTGCTCCGGATTTACCGCTTACGTGTTCGCGCAATTCGGTATCGACCTTCCCCATAGTTCCAAAGCTCAAGACGAAGAAGGCATCTGGGTTGATAAAAAGGACTTGCGCAAAGGCGATTTGGTCTTTTTCAACACAGACGGCAAAGGTATTTCTCACGTAGGCATCTATTTGGGAGACGGTGAATTCATTCACTCGGCTACCGATAAAGGTGTTATGAAGAACAAACTAAGTGAGTCTTATTACTCCAAACGGTACGTATCGGCCCGCCGCGTTTTGTGGGACGATATTTACAACCAACTGACTGCTGAATCCAAGTAATTCGATTAATTTACGCGAAAAAAGCCCCGGCAAAGCACGGCTCGTTTCTTGAGCGGCTTGCAGGGCTTTTTTCTATTCTAAACCATAACCTTATCTGCCGCGTCCAATAGATGAGGTGATGAAATGAACAAGACGAAAAAAAGCCGGCAGCGGCAGTTGGCCTGCTTGCTGGTCAGCAGCGCGCTGACGCTGGCTTTGGCAGCCTGTGGCAGCGATGCCCCCTCCGGGAATAACAGCGCGAAGACGCCGGAACCGTCAGCAGCGGCCAGTCCGGCAGTCAGCCCGACAGTTACTCCTGTCCCGTCCGCAACGACGCAGGCGGATGCAGCAGCCGTGAAAAAAGGAACGGGACGCTATGTAGGCCTGGCCGATCCGCGTACGATCGAGCTTATCGTGAACGAGAAAGCCGCCGCTTTCCAGTTGGGAGACGGTACGGCAGATGCCGTGCAAAAGTTCAAGAAAGACGATCAGGTAGAGTTTGAATATAAAGAACAAGCCATAGAAGGCGACGCTTCGCTTAAACAGCTCATTTTAACCAAAATCGCTAAAAAACAGTAGCTCTCTTTGCGCAAAAAAGAATCCCTCCGACTGTCCTTTCGGGAAAGTCCGGGGGGATTTTGTTCGGAAGCGCCGCGCCGTCGGCTTATTTATTGACATAGACGCCTGTTTAACGTTAATATCGAGTCGTTGCCGCCGTCTCGGCCGGTTTATTTGAATGGATATACGTCCGGAAACGATTCGGACAAACTTAAAAAGAGGGCTACATAGTCCGGGTCAAACTGCGTCCCGCTGTGTGACAAAAGTTCTTGTACCGCCGTGTTGATCGATAAGCCTTTGCGGTACGGACGGTCGGAAACCATGCTGTCGAAAGCATCGATAATTGCACAAATCCGGGCAAAAGCAGGAATGTTCTCGCCGCTTAGTCCGCTGGGATACCCTTGGCCGTTCCAGCGTTCGTGATGATACAGAATGATTTCCGCGATCTTCGGGTCCAAATCGGTGAACGCCATCATCATGTTGGAGCCCAAAACGGGATGCTGCTGCATAATTTTCCATTCCTGGTCGGTGAGCGCCGAATCCTTCAACAGAATTTGATCCGGTATTAACAGCTTACCGATATCGTGCAAGCAGCCTCCCTGGATTAACTGACGCGTTTGTTTTTCGTCCAATTGCAGAAGACTTGCCATCATCTTGCATAATTTTCCCACCCGCAAACTATGCTCGTATGTATTTACATCTTTCTTCAAAAGCAGAAGCAGTTTGTCTACATACAACAAATCTTTCACATTAGCCCACCTCTTTATCCCCCTGGAGCGGCTTAAACCAAGGACGGGTTCTTTTTCATACAAACAGCGGCGGGGGGATGAATACATAACTGTCACATCCAATCATTCACAATACTCAGCGTCGTCCCTAACAAATAAAAAAGATGGAATAAACCTCCGAAAACAGAGGGACCCCATCTTTTTTTTGTGGGAACCGGCTGACATAAGTTCCGTCAGAATAACCGTCATTGCCCCTTAAGTTTTGTGCGCCCGTCGTTCCAAAGGCATGCTTTTGATCTTTTTTACATAAAATCCCTTGCAAAACTATAGCTTTCTCTTATGCTGTAAATAGGGGTTCGCACAATTATCGTTGTTCGACAATTACAAAGAAATTTCTTCTTAATTTTCTTTAATTCTACAGGCTATTCATTAATGAGTATTATAATAAATACCATATCATAATACAAGAGTAC
>NZ_JBYLHY010000053.1:0-32070 GCF_057749925.1 Paenibacillus sp. sgz302191 | reverse complement strand
ACCAAGCCGAGCGGGATATTCGCATGGTCAAGGTGAAAACCAAAATTTCCGGTGCATTCCGTACGCCCGCAGGGGCTAGGCAGTTTGCCCGCATTCGCTCGGTCATCTCTACCCTTCTTAAACAAGATCGCCCTATCCTCGAATCCCTCTCTTTGGCCCTTCACGGACGCCTTCAATTCTAAACAGACCTAAGTAGTAACCTCCTTCTTATGAATAAGCGGCCGAAAATTTCATGAAAGAGACTATGTCGTCATATACCTCATATTTTCCTTCACGGGTCACGATGATCGTGTTTTTTCTCCGGAAATTAAACTTTTCGGCATCGATAACCTGATGGCCCCTCCACTTCTTTTCCTTAGTGACAATCAACCAGGCAGGGGCGCGAAACACAACGATGAATCGCCCGACGGTATCCGAGGCCAGCAGGGTATCGGTTTCCTTAAACGCCGGATCCGAATAATCGACAAACACGATTCTCATCTCCTCCTGCCCATTGAACAGCCGCCTTACTTGATCGACCTCTGCTGCTATTTCCCGGCTATCTTTTCTTCTTTTGACGACCAGGGCGGTCAGACAAACAAAGAACCAGAGCAAGTTACACAGCATTAGCAGATTGCTCACGCTTCTCCCTCCCTTTCCTTTTGCCCCATACGGATTGCAAAATCTCGATCGCAAACGAAGCCGCCATTACAAAAATAAGCGAGTTAAACATCGTGTATAGGTCACGCGCATCGGAGCGCAAAAAAAGACCTGGCAGAAGCAGCACGATCAGCACCAAATTCCGGATAACGGGCGATCGATTAAGGAAACCGATCTCCCCGTAGCAGGAGCAAGCATCGACGCCGGTAAGCTTTGTCTTCCGCCAGGAAGAGAAAGCAAACACGGCGAGCAGAAGTATAGCGGCAAGCTCCTTCCAACCGTCGAGCAGGCCGGCAGCAAACAAAAGGAAAAGCGCGAATTCCGCTGCCATCACACCTATCCCCGCTAATGTAATCAGGGAAGCCGGCAGGACGCCATAGGCGTAAATGTCAATCCGGAAGCTTGAAAAACGCAACAATTTGTTGTAAAACGGAATGAAAAATAATATCGACATCGTGATGTCCAGCATATAGGCCAACCAATGAAACATTAAATATCACCCATTTCGTCGTCGTAACCATTATCGTTCAGGAGACTCGGCATTCCTGCAACCGGACCGTTAGAGGGTACCAAGCGGCCTCTTCTCCGTTCACTTTACACCGGATATGAAGAATACCCGCCTCCGTGATAACCAGCGTGAGGGTCATATTTTGATCTACGCCCGGAACTTGATCTTCCGACCTGTAATTCCGAAGCACGCTTACCGGAGTTTGTCCGATGACCTCGCCGTTAGCATGCGTAATCGTCAACGACGTATCGACAAATGCCTCGCGAGGCAAATCAAACAGTTTGACCAGAACGTGCAATTCTATGACATAAGGCAGCGCCGGGACGGTCAGGTGGTTCAATACGGTTCCCAAAACGTGGCCTTTCATTTCTGCGTTATGCGCAATTCGATCGCAAATGATCAATTGGGCGTTCAATGCCGTTCACTCCCCCATAAATGGATAAAAGAGAAGGGGCTGTCCCCTTCTCTTGGTTTTTGCTTAGGTGCAGCAGCCGGCAGTAATTTGGCAAACTTCAGTGCTTCCATCCGGGCAGCCTACCGTTTTGGTTACCGACAGGATTTTGGGATAGATTTTTCCGCTATAAGTGCAAGTTCCTACAAGACAAACCAATGGGGACTGATCCAGTACAACTCCATCCGGGCATTTTGTGCAAGCCATCTTTTTCACCTCCTTTCGTAAGCAATTCGTTTTAGACTCAAAGCTCGACAAACTTCATTAATTGATCAAAATCATCCGCATTATAGATAACTCCTTTGGCCGCCACCGCTCCGGATTGATTTACGAGCATCATAAAAGGCAGGAACGTGACTTCAAAGTAGGCCTCCATATCGCTTTGATCCATGGAATAAACGCCGAAATTCCACCCGAAATATTCGGACATACTCCGATGATCCTCCTCGTCTCCTGTAGAGAACAGGTGAAAAGAGAAAGAAGGGTAGTTCTCGAACATCGTCTGAATGTGCGGCAGCAGGTCAATACAATGAACGCAGTGCACGGATGTGAACAAAAGCACGCGAACCTTACCGGCTTGGGCGCAAATATCCGTCTCAATTTCTTGCATATAATCCGGCAGTTTAGGCATTGCCGCACCCAAAGGTAAGCCGCTATCGGAAGATCGCGTTGGTTTCGTTAACGTCGACACAAGCATTCCCTCCTCAATGATGTTGTTTTAGACATACCATTGCTTTTGCTGATTCCAGATTTCGCTGTATAATCCCTGCCGAGAGAGCAGTTCGTCATGAGCCCCGCATTCGGCGATTCGTCCATGCTCCATAACGATAATCCGGTCGGCATTCCGGGCGACTCCTACCCGATGGGAAATAAGCAGGACGGTTTTGCCTTTAAAATAGCCGAGAATGTCATTCATCAATCGGACTTCACTAAGCGGGTCAAGCGCAGCGGTCGGCTCGTCGAAGACGACAAGCTCATCTTCATCGCGGACAAACGCCCGGGACAGAGCAAGTCTTTGCCACTGCCCGCCCGACAGATTCACCGCATCATCTTCCAGAAAGCCAAGCGGATTGTCCAAGCCGTGCTTAAAGGTATCCGCCAGGCCCACTCTAGCCAGCAGCAGATTCAGCTTTTCCGAATTGTTAATTTCGTCGATGTTACCGGCGGCTATGTTATCTCTTACGTGAGTCATGTACCGGATAAAATCTTGGAAAACCGCGCTGCTTTTTTTCCACATTTGCAACCGGTCGATCCGGTTCAGGCTGACTCCATCATAGAAAATAGCGTCTTCATCGCTGCGGTACAAACCGAGAAGCAGTTTGATCAATGTCGATTTGCCCGACCCGTTCTCTCCCAGGATGGCAACAACTTCTCCTTTTTTGATTTGCACATTAATTCCCGCAAGCGCCGGTTGAGCCTGGTTCGGATATCGAAAGGTCAGATTCCGAATCTGAATCTCATTTTCGAAAATAAACGGTCTGGCCTGAATCTGCTTTTCCTCGCTAACAGCCACCTGCGTCCTGCCCTCAATGAGCTTAAGCCGCTCGATATGCGTGCAGTATTCCGTCAACCGCGAAAAAGACGAAAACATGAAGCTTATATTGCTTTCTGTCATATTAAGGGCCATAATAATAGCCACGTAATCCCCGATACTTAGAGAACCCTTATAAATCAAATAAGCGGTTATTACGGTGACCAATCCGGTGTTTAATATCGAAAGAAGCTCGCCCCGAAAAGACCTCTGATGGTTGATCTTGTCGACTTTGATTTGAAGTTCCACCGATTCCCGCTTCTTGATCCCCCACCATTTCCTGAAATAAGGATACAATTGAAACAGCATCATCTCTTTCTGGGTCTCGGAGGTTGTCAGCAGCTCGTAGTAATAATGGTGACTTCTGGCATTTCTCATTAGCTGCTCATCAATCTCGACGCGGCTGCGAACGGCTCGCAGATCGTAAAGCCCTCTCCATGTTCCGACCAAAAGAGCGAGCAGCCCGGTCACCCAATAGGAATGAAGCAGGTAAAACATGCTTAAACCGGCGATGACGATCTGCTTGACCAGACTAATCGCAATACTGTAAGTATCGTAATACTTGCTATTGCTGTATGACCAATAAGAGAAATCGCCTCTAAATTTAGGGTGCTCCTTTTCGATCAAATCTGTCTTGGCCACCAGATCGATGAGTTTCTCTTCACACTGCATAGAGAACTCCAAGCTCATCTTTCGGCTCTTCAGTTGAGCGTACGAGTCCAATACGGCGCGGGACAGTTGAAATAATATAAGAAGGACGATACCGCCTATCAGCATGCTTAAATTTTTAATCGTTAACTGATCGACGATGAATTTACTCACATACACGCTGAAATTCGTTTGCAAGGCGGATACGACATAAGCAAAAAGCGACAGCAATACGACAGCCTTGTTAAATACGTAAACCTTGGTAAAAGCTTCCCATGTCGTTTGGGCGGTTCGAACTAACAATTTCATGTCTGAACTTTTCCATTTTGATAAACACGGATCAAAGGGGAGGCTACCTTTTGCAATTTGGCCAGATCGTGAAAAATATCCGCGCCTACAGCTTGTCCTACTTTATTAAGCACAATGACGTAGGGTACTACATTTACTTTGAGCCGGGCTTGCAATTTAGTCGTCTCGCATCGATACATCGCTACCTTGGGAGCAAGTTGGCTGCGCTGCTCTTCACAGGCCTCCGGGCTTCCTTCGAAAAGAAGGCAGTAGTCGAAATCGGGATAGAGGTCCATAAAGGATATCGCCGGTTCCATCTTGCATGCCGTACACGTCGCACTCATTAAAAATACGATCGTTCCGTGTTCCGTGCGCCTCAGCCATTCGAAGCAAACGGGATCCGTTTTTGCAAGCAAGACGAGATTTTCGGGAAAAAAGGCCCCTAACTTGTAATGTTCAATGGTTTGTTTCAGAAACCGTCTGTGATCCTTTTCCTCTTGTACCGCCTCCACGTTCTTCCCTCCCGGTAAAATGGATTCATGATCCTTGAATTAAGGATACCTTTTATTCAAAATGAATTTAAGAAGGTAATCATTACTTTTTATGGTAATTTAATGACTTGCTGCCGGAACCTTGTGTCGTCGCAACAACAAAAAATCGAACAAGCCGGCTAACCATGCTTGTTCGATCTTTATACGAAGCTTATTCCCGCTACTATCTGGAAACGTTAATTTTCACTGTGCTTCCCGATATCGTTACCGTTGCGTAGTCTTCAGCTGCTTTCGTAGGAGTTTGAGTTGCTCCGTCTACATTAACATTTTTAAATTCGGCATAGTTGTGACCTGTTACGCTTTCCGAACCTGCGATCGTGGCCAGCATTTTCCAGCTGCTTACGCTCGTGACGGCCGTATTAGCCACCTCTAGTATAGCCGTTAAATAAGTATCGGCTGTCTGCGTGCAGGACGAATCCGGGCAAACCGCATAACCGCTTATGGAAAGTCTGGTATTGCCGTTCAAGTTCCGATAAGCGGTCAGATTTACGTCCGACCCGCCCTTGAACCCGTTTTTGTACTGCACTTTATCATAGCCTGACAAAAAGGATCCATTGCTCTTGACGCCATTATAGAACCCCAAGATAGGCGTCCATTTCACATAACCGTAGGCATTGCTGTACTGCAGCCCCATATCCGCCTCTACCGGAAAGCTGTTATTCGTTCCGTCATATTTCCGGCCGGTGCCGCTGAATCCTGAATAAATGTAGGTTGCGCCCGACGGAGCGCCCGTAAGCTGACTTTGCGTAGCTAACGTCACCGTTGCATTAAGATAGGAACCGTTTTTGTTTACAACAGCCTTCCCGCCGATACCATCCGGGAGATTCGTCGCCACCGCTGCTGCGGCCGCGTTCACAGCTGCGGTATTCTCGGAAGAAGAAGCTTGTACTTCATAGATGTACACCTTCTCTTTGTCAAGAACAGGGCTCTTCTCATAGAAATATCCGGTATTGCCGTCAATGTAAACGTAGTTCACTGCCGATGTGTCCGCGGCCAGGCTTCTTGCTCCCTGGGCGATCCGGGTTGAACCGCTTTCCGCCGCCGCTTGACGCGCTTTGCTCAGAACGGCCTCCACTTGCCCAGGATTTTGCGAATTCGTGTAATCCGTCACTTCCGCTCCACTTGCTTCATAAATGGCCGCTTTTGCCCCTTCCAACGATGGAACCGCGGGCGTATCCGCAGCCATAGCTGTCGACATGGACGACAGGAGTGCTGACGCTACGACAAGCAATGCGAATTTCTTTTTCATAAATACACGCTCCCTTATATTGAATTGTCTGTACATCTGTACATCTTCTTCAGTATACAAGCGGGCGTCGAACAGAGTTACCCTACAATCAATCCTTCTTATGGTAATTTGATGACTTTATAGCTTGCAGCTTCCCGGCGTAACACCCCAATATTTACGGAACACCTTGGTAAAATAGCTGACATCCCGGTATCCGACTGCCAGAGCGGCATGATAGACTTTGGCTCCCTCTAATAAAACGGATCGGGCCCGCTCCATTTTTCTTTCCAACACATAGGTCGAGAACGGCTTGCCGATCTCCTGTTTAAATAGCCGGCTTAAATAAGAGGCGTTCACATAGAGTCTTTCCGCGACTGTGTGAAGGGTAAATTCGGTGTCCAACTCCTGCTCCACAAGATCGAGAATCTGCTTGACAGTTTGATGAATAACCGTCTGCCTTTGTGCGCGAGCGTAAGCCAACATGTTGCGTATCGAATTTTGCAGCCAGTTATAAATTTGTTCGGCCGTATTGAGCAGGTGGATGTTTTGAAAAAAGACGAAGTCTTCGCCCGTCACTTCTTTGACAGGCCAGCCCTGCTTTCTGATCAAACGGATCAAACAACTGCTTAAATGAAGGACATATTCATGCATATCATCCAGGGTTATCAACGCGCTCTGTCCCTCTTGCCACATCGATCTCAAAGCTACAAGCGCTTTGTTCTCGTCCCCTGTCTGCAAAGCCATTTCCAAATCTCTCTCGTAGGCAAGCTCCGGATAAAGAACCGGTTCATGCCGCTGTATGGATTCGCGATAGGGGATAGCTATGCCGCCTCCCAGCAGCTTGCGGTTTAACAGAGCCGTACAGGCCTCGCCGTACAAGACGGGAATCTCCCTCGCTTCGCCGGCTCCCCCACTGATCCCGGCACTCGTCGTATGATCCATATGTTCCTGGATGAGAGCAAGCACTTTGGCTGCCGTCGTATGAACGCGCAGCACGGCTTCCTGGTCCTGTTCCCTGTCCCTAACGGCAAATAAAACGACGGAAAACCCCTGAATATCGCTGAACAGCCGGAATTCGGAAGCGCAGAACCTGTCCTGCAAGTAGCCGGCTAACGTGTAATGCAGCAATGAAGCATCCTTTACGTATGAAATGCCCTCCTGCTCCGGCGGATTGTCCATATCAAAGACCGCTATGACATAACGTTCGTCGGGCTTGAGATTCAACTGCAATTCCCTGCTTATGCGCGTAATTTCATCGGCCTGGTACCGGCCCCTTAACAAATGGTTGTAAAACTGGTTTTGCAGGTGCGGCAAATGTTGTTCCCACTTGTATTTAAGCAACATACGTTCATGCCGTTCCTTCAATTCCTCGCGCAGCTGTTCCGCCGCTCCGAGAACGGCTTGCAATATGTCCGAATCGCCTGCCGGCTTGAGCAAATATTTGTATACGCCAAGCTCCACCGACGTTTGGGCATACGCAAAGTTATCGTGTCCGCTTAGAATGACCGTTTTGATGAAAGGGTCGCTTTCCTTCACCCGGCGCACCAACGTCAACCCGTCCATCAGAGGCATCTGAATGTCAGCAAGCATCAGATTCGGCTTTGTCCGTTCGATCAATGCAAGTGCCTCAATCCCGTTAGATGCAGTCCCGACAATTTCGATGCCATGGTCTTCCCACGGAATATGAAGGGCCAAGCTGCTGCACAGCCGGACCTCATCCTCGACAATCAATAGATTCAAGATGACATTTCCTCCATTCTATCTGCTCTGTCTGCAGGCTGTACCGTTGATTCCAGATGAAATTCCGCCGTACACCGGCTAAGCGGAAGCCGGACGGTTACAGTTGTGCCTTCTCCTTCTCTGCTGCCGATCCATAACCCGGCCTCGCTGCCGTAAAGCATACGGATTCTCGAAAGCACATTTCTCAGCCCGTACACATCCGTCCAGACGCCATCCCCCTGGTCCGGCAGGAACCGGTCCCGGGCCGCTGTCTGCGCAAGCAGCTGTTGAATATAAGCAAGCCTTTCTTTAGCTATGCCGGATCCATTGTCCTGCACGGAAAGCAGCAGAGCGTCCTCCAGCACCTTGCTTTCAATAATGAGCTCGCCGCCATCAAGACCGGCCTCAAATCCGTGCACAATGGCATTCTCAACCAAAGGCTGCAAGAGCAGTTTGAGAATCGGGATCTGCTTGCTTTCCTCTTGAATCCGATAGACCACGGCAAAACTGTCCATAAAGCGAATTTGCTGCACGCGGATGTAATAATCCAAATGGGAGATCGTTTCCTCCACGCTGAACGACTCTTTCCCCTTGTTTAAGCTAAGCCGGAAAAAGCGTGAAAGGTTCAGCACCATCTCGCTGATTTCGTCCGCATCGTAATTCTTCGCCATCCAGTAGATGGAATCGAGCGTATTATACAGAAAATGGGGGTTGATCTGCGCCTGGAGAAATTTCAATTCCGTATGCGCAAGCCGCAGCCGCTGCTCGTAATGATGTTCAATCAAATGTTTTTGACGTTCCGCCATCCGGTTATAAGCCTTCATTAAATAGCCGAACTCGTCCTCGCGGTCAATGTCCAGCCGGATATCCAGGTTGCCGTCGCTCAACTTCTTCATGGCATGAGTCAATTTGTATAGCGGAGAAACGATGCGGGTATAAATCCCCCATGCAATCCCAGTGGCCAGAAACACACTGACTCCGATAATGATATACGTATAGCTTCTGATTTGCATGGTCTTCCCGTAAATCTCTTCTTCCGGCTGACGTAAAACAAGAGACCATCCGTAATACCGCGTATTTTTCACCATCTTTAGATAGCCCTCGGACTCCACGGGATCATGATCCGCTTTGACGCCGGCCGTACCAGCTACTAGCTTCCCGTCGCTTGTATACAAAGCAAGGCTCGCATTGGCGGACGGAATGACGGATTGCATCAATTGAACGAGCCTGGTACGACTTAAGGTGATAATAAGCAAATTGGACTGTTTCCTGCTGTTATGAAGATCCATTGTCCTCACTAGGGACACGGAATCCGCCCCGATTAATTCGCCTACCGTACCCCCGCCGGGGATTTCCTCGTTAGCGAAGACGTACTTAACCGCCGGTCCGTTCGTTACAGCAAGTCCCTTCAGCCACTCCTTATGCCTGCTGTCCTGAACACGCCTCCCCCCCAGTTTGGTAGACAGAATCGTGCCCGTTTCCGCATGATAAACCGCCATTTCCGACACACTCTGACTGATGGAGGAAATGTTCCACAAACTGCGCATCATTCGAGTGAAATCGACAATGGCCCCCGGCGTCAGCACCGAATCGGAATCCGCCTTTTCAAGCATTTGCAGCAAATCGGGGGCCGTGGCAACCAGCTTGGAGAGCTCTTCCACATTTTGCAGCGTCAGATCAACGTTTTCCGCTACCGAAGCCAGACTGTTCTCGGTTCGTGCCTTGCTCTGCTCCAGCATCATCTGCCTGGAATCTTCATTGGCATACAAGCTGACCGCCACCAACGGGAGCAGAACGACCAGAAAATAGCAGGTTAAACGAACCAGTGTGCTCCGTTTATATTTGTGATACACCCATCGGATCCAGCGCATGTTCGTACCCTCATCTTTGAGAGGTCTGATACCACTCATTCACTTCCCGGGTGATGGTATCCCCTCCCCTTTCTTTCCACTGTTTCGTATACAGCTCGAAATCTTCCGGGGGAGCGGCCCCAATGATTATTTTCAGAAAAATCTCCTTCAGCGCACTAAGCTCGGATAAACTTTCTTCCATCGTTCGCGTAGGCAAGCCGGTAAACCGGTCTTGAATCAAGTTCCTCTGGATCAGCTGCAAATTTTCGAACAGCCGATACTCCTTCCCATAAGAGTCCAATCGAGCATGCAATAAATCCGGATTCGCGACCCGAGCAAGGGAACTGTACATCTCACGATACAAATGCTTGTCATGCTCCGCAAAATCGGTTACGATCCTGTCATCAATCTGCTTCCATACCTGATGTTCAAACCCCAGAACCAGATCGCGCTGACCTTCCCCCGCAATAAAATTCAAGAAACGGATTACAGCTTCCCCATGCTTGCTGCCGGCCGGTATAACCTGATAGCTCTGCACCGGCTTTGTCCCATAAACGCCGCTCTGTCCGGCAGGACCGATTGGGTATGCCAAAGGGATCCATTCAGCAGACGGATCAACCCTCTTGTTTTCAGCAATTATGCTGCGTGTATCATACCAAGCTGCCGAGAACAAGCCGACCTTCCCCTGTTTGATTTTATTAGCAAAACTGTTGTGAGTGTTGAGGGGAAATTCTTGATCAAGCAGCCTTTCCTTGTACAGCTTCGATAAAAATAAAAGCGCTTCCTTTGTTTCCGGTAAAATATTCGTATAGACCAGCTTACCGTCTCTTTCCGCCCACTGCTCCAATTGTATGCCAAAAGCTCCGAAAAACGGCGCCGACCTGTACAAATTGTTCAACATGGACAACCCGATCGTATCGTCAATGCCGTTCCCGTCAGGGTCCTCCTCGGTAAAGGCCCGGATCACTCGCTCATATTCCTCCAGCGTAGCGGGAGGCTGCAAGCCGAGCTTGTCCAGCCAATCTTTCCGAATATACATAAGCTCTACCCCTTGGGTTTCGCTCATGCTGGGGATGGCATACAGATGTCCATCAAAGCGGGCCAGCTCCCACACAGAGTCAGGGATTTTGGCCTTTAAATCCGCACCGTAGCGGTCCAACAGCTCATCGATCGGCATCAGTTCGTTATCTCTTGCATATTTGGCCACCATAACTTGGGAGGGAATACTTACCATGTCTGGCGGCTTTTCAGAGGTCATGATTGAATGCACCGTTTTCTGATATCCTGCGATAGGCGGAAGAAGCACCTGTACATCCAGATTCGTATGATCTTCAATATACTGAAGATAAGGATTGCGGTTTTCATTGTATCCTTCGGGGAATGGAATACTGTGACTGTTAATAACGATGGCAATGGCTTCCTTTTCTCCGGATCCTCCAATTGACTCTTCTTCAGACACCAGATTTATTGCCGTACAAGAAGTCAGCAATAGAGCGGCTGCAAAAGCTGTAACGAGCGGCAGCTTCATTCGGTTTCACCACCGGGTTTCATATACGTTCGCCCTCCCCTTCATGCGATGAGTTCATTTAGGCATCCAAATGAAAAGACTCTTCCTCCCTTAAGATAGATGATCAGCTGATAAAAAAAAGAGATATGTAAATGATACCATATTTATACATAGAATATATTGACTTTTTTGTAACTATTGATTTTCTGCATCCCCCGTACGACGAGCCTCTCCCGACAGTAAAGCCATAAAGGCCGGCTTTCTTTCTCTTGGAAATTGGAAATTCGAATGGGGATTCATCCGCATTTCCTGCAGGCAGGAGCGGAATTAATGGGCCTGTTTCTTTTTGTCCAGAATCCGGTATTGAATCGCTTCGGCGACATGCTGCGGAAGAATGGCATCGCTCGACTCGATATCCGCTATCGTCAAAGCCAGCCGTAAAATGCGGTCATGGGCTCTGGCGCTTAGGCCGAGCGCTTCAAAGGCAGCCTGCAGCAGAGCATCGCACTCGGGGGTCAGCTTGCATATGCGGCGGAGCAGCTTCCCGCCAAGTTCGCTGTTGGTTCGGATGCCGGTTCCGGCATAGCGGTTGGCTTGCCGATTATGTGCGGCCAGCACCAGTTCCGACATTTCACTTGAAGATAAACTGCCGCTATGCTCTTTTAGCTGGGAATAGCCCGGCTTCGGAACTTCGACATGAAGATCGATCCGATCAAGCAGAGGTCCCGAAATTTTCGAACGGTACTGGATGATTTTTGCCGGGGTGCACGTGCAGACGTTCGTCTCGGAATCGGCACCAAGGAAGCCGCACGGACACGGATTCATCGCTGCGATGAGCATGAATTGGGCGGGAAAGGTATACACCGCTCTTGCTCTTCCAATCGTTACATGCCGATCTTCCAGAGGCTGCCTCAGCACCTCCAGCACATTGCGCGTAAACTCGGGGAGTTCGTCCAAAAACAGCACTCCTCTATGGGCCAGGCTGACTTCGCCGGGTTTGGGAATCGTCCCTCCTCCAACGAGGCCTGCCCCTGAAACCGTATGATGAGGCGATCGAAAAGAACGTCTGCGCAGCAGTGCGGAACGGTCGGGCAGCTTGCCCGATGCGCTGTAAATTTTGGTAACTTCCAAAGCTTCGGAGTCGGTCATCGGGGGCAGAATGGAAGGGATTCGCTTGGCGAGCATCGTTTTGCCGGTTCCTGGCGGCCCGATGAGGATGATATTGTGCATGCCTGCGGCTGCGATCATCATCGCTCTTTTGACTTGATGCTGTCCGCTGACATCTGCAAAATCTTCGTGATAAAGCCGAGTTTCGTCGGGTATTACAAAGTTTTGGCGAGATGAACAATGAGTGTCGTCAAATAAAAATTCGTGCCAGGAATTTTCATCTTTTTCTTTTAAATCGGCAAGACTCGACAAAGCGAATACTTCGACTCCGGCAATGAGCCTTGCTTCCTCCGCATTATATCCCGGCACGACGACGCGCCTTAAGCCCATAAGCTTTGCCGCATGCACCATCGACAAAACGCCTGCCACGGGCCTGAGCGATCCGTCCAGCGCGAGCTCGCCGAGCAGCAAAGTGCGTTCCCATTGCTGCATGGCGGTTTGCCCGCTCGCAACAAGGATACCTAATGCGATTGCCAAGTCGAATGACGAGCCTTCCTTTCGCAGGTCGGCCGGAGCCAGGTTCACCGTGATGCGGTCCATGGGGAAAGAAAACCCGCAATTTTTGATCGCGGAGCGCACTCTTTCAACCGATTCCCTGATTGCCGAATCCGGCAGACCGACCAGATTAATTTGCGGCAAGCCGCTGGAAATGTCCACTTCCACCTCAATAAGTTGTCCTTCGATACCTTGCAAGCAGGCACTTTTAACTTTTCCGTACACAAAAAAACACCTTCCCATCCGCAGATTGCGCAGCTATGGCAATCGCCGCGCCGCCGTTCGGATAAAAGGTGCTTCCTTATCGATCCTTCATGCCCTTTATTTTACATGAAAATAGGCGGAACATGCAAGCATAAAAAGGAGCCTTGCGCGAACGTTGTCCTGCGGACAACCGGTTCTCAAAAGGCTCCTTGAATATGTTCGATGCGCGGGGAATCCCCTGCTTCGGAAAGCTCAACCGAAACGACGTCAAAACGTACGCTCCGGTCATATATTTTGTAGCGGTGCAAATAAAACTGCGCCGTCTCTCTCACTTTCAGCTGTTTGCGAAGGTCGACGGACTCTTTGGCCGACCCGAAGCTTCCGGTAGGTCTTCTCGTCCGCACTTCCACAAACACAAGCACTCCGCCCGACTCGGCTACGATGTCGAGCTCCCCTGTCCTGCACCGCCAATTGCGCGCAGCAATGACATAACCGGCTTGGTGCAAAAACTGCGCCGCCAACTCTTCGCCCAAAGCTCCGAGCTGTTTTCTGCCGTCTTTGCGCGGGGCGGTCATCTGCTTTCCCTCATTTGCCGCATACGTCCGTCGGAGCGGTAAATAAAGCTCAGAACTTCGGCGACCAGTTGATACAGCTCAGGCGGAATTTCCTGATCCAGATCAAGCTTGGACAGCACTTCCACCAAAGAGGAGTCTTCCTGAACCGGAACGCCGTGCTCTCTCGCCTTTTGCAAAATCGTTTCCGCCATTTGGCCTTTGCCCTTGGCGACCAGGATAGGGGCTTTCTGGCGGTCCGGGGCGTACCGGAGGGCGACGGCTTTTTTGATCGGAGTCGGTTTATGGGGCGGCTGCTCCTGTCTCATGCCCGATAATCCACCCCTTTGTACGTTTTCGGTTGATACAGCGCTCTTGCATCGAGTTTGCCGCCGTCCGGCTGTCCGCCACTCTTCGGCGATTCACCCTCTTTGGACTGCGGCAATTCCGGAAACGGCGATACTTTCAGGGAGAAAAACTGGTAGCCCGCCTTGTTCAAGGCGGCGGATATTTCGTCTCGCGAGCCCTCGATCAGAGCGGCGACCGCAGGATGGTCATTATTGATGTGAAGACTGACAATTTTGTTCACAACCTGCACATCGACCAAAGTGCTGCCCATCGCTTTCATTTGCAAATCGAACAGCAGCCTGCAATTGTTCGCGTCCACCTCGCCGCGGCTTCCTTTGCGCGACTGGATGTGGACGGCCGCCGACTGCTGCCCGCTGCCGTCCAGAAAAGGAATGAACAGCGTCAAATGGGCGAACATCGACCCTTTATCGTTAGTCAGCATCAATTGCTGGCCGGTAATTTGCTGGATCGTTTGCTGCGCCGCCTCTTTGAGCGGCGCCGGCATGTCGTCCGAGGCTGCGAGCTGCAGCAGCAGGCTCTTCAGCGACTCGCCCGCAGGCTTCTCAGCCCCGTCCTGCGGATCGGTCCGGGCGATCGTGCCCAGCAGATCGTCCATGGCCTCCCGCGGGCGTTGCATCGCACTCGGGCGGTCGTCAAGCTTTGCGAGCCGGTGCTCGTGCTCCACGCCGACGGCTTTGAGCATGCGGCTGATCCAGTTCGGCTCCGCATCGGCCGCGCGCGCGTGCGGCGCGGCGCTCTGCGCCTCCGGCGAAGCCGGCGGCGCCTTCACGGGCGAACCCGCCACGGGCGGTTCGCCTTTCGCCGCAGGCTCAGCGCTTTGCGCCTGAGCCGCTGGCGGCTCGGCCACCCCCGCAGGGCGGGCGGGCGGCCCTGACGCCGGCGGCTGCGCCTGGCCGGCGGGGGTCGCCTCCGCGCGCGGCGCAGCGGCGGGCGTGTCCGGCGCAGCCGCCATAGGCGCGGCTGCGGGTTTGCCGGCGGCGGCAGGCGCAGCAGGATCGCCGCCGCCGGACGGCGGCGCTGCCGGAGCCGCCGGAGGCTCTGCGCCTGCCTGCGCAGCGGCAGGCATCGGCGCAGCCGCGGCCGCCGCAGGCTGAGGCGGCCGCGCGGTCCACGGAGCTGCGGCTGAGCCGCTCAGCTCCTTGAGCAGCGATACCACCTGTTTCAAGGTATCGGCCGACGGGTGCGCCGGCTGCTCCTGAAGCAGCGTTTCCGCCTGCTGCATGAGCCGCTCCAGCACTTGTCCCGCGGGCGGCCCCGAAATAACCTGCCGCAGGGCGGCGACCGTTTCCTGCGTAAGAGGAAGCCCGCGCTTGTAGGCCAGAACGGCCGCCTGCGTCCACTCTTCTTTGCCAACGCCCTCGGGAACCTGGCTCAGCAGCGAAGCAAAAGAGCGCACCGTTTCTTTCGTTAAAGGGACGCCTTCCTGCTGAATTTGCTGTACCATTTGCCGGTTCGTGGCATTGTCTTTCAATGAAAAATTTTTCAGCAATTCATTCATCGATTCGTCGGTAATTTGCACAACCGACGATGTGAGCGGTTTTAGCAAAATTTGCCCGCCGTTCGATTCCGGCTGAACTTGCAGCATCGTGACGTCGCCTTGCTTCAGAGGCGTCTCCAGCTTCGCGCGCACTTGTACGCCGCCGATATTAAGCAAAGCATCCTGCTCGCTTAGCAGCTGCAGTACAACGCCTTTAACGATTTGTCCCACTTTCAGCTCCAGCACTTTCGAATCCGACGCCTGCAAATCACCGACAAGACTGCGGATCAGTCCGCTGATATTCATTCCGATCACCTCATGCCATATAAATCCTTTGCCTTCTACTGAGTTCGCCTATCAGACTCTTATGTATAATATCGGCCCGAAGCCTTATTTTCTTTAAAAATCGATTAAAATAATTCCAATTCCATCTGCTCCGATTGCTGCTCGGCCTGCGCCATTACTTTGCGGATAAATAATTTGCGGTGAAGCGGCGCAGGCCCGTAACGCAGCAGCATTTTCCTGTGATGCTTCGTCGCATAGCCTTTATGTACGGCAATTCCGTATTCGGGATACTCCTTGTCCCAATCTGCGCACATCCGGTCCCGCGTTACTTTCGCTATGACGGAAGCCGCCGCGATGGACTGGCTGAGCGCATCTCCATGAATAATGGCCAGCTGCGGCGAATCGATGTCCACCTTTTCCGCATCGACCAGCAAAAAGTCCGGTTTGACGGACAGCCGTTCAACCGCTTGCTTCATGGCAAGTCTGGCGGCCTGCTTGATATTGATTTCCTCTATGACCGATACGCTGACGACGCCGACGCCGACCGCAACAGCTTCCTCCATAATTCTCTCATACAAAGCGTCCCGCTTCTTCTCGGACAGCTTCTTGGAATCATCCACTTCTTCCAGCACATATCCGGCCGGCAAAATAACCGCCGCCGCAACGACATCTCCGAACAGGCACCCTCGGCCGACTTCATCGATTCCGGCGATTCGGGCATACCCCTGGTCCCACAGCTGCTTCTCATGTTCCAGCACTGGCCACAGCTCCTTTCCATCCCTCCATTATAAAGCATATCGGAAGAGACCGGCATAAAAATTAATAGAGCCACATGTTTCCATCCATCCCCACGGCTTCCGCCTACGATTTCGCTCCATATTTGCGCAAAAAGACAGCGCCTGAACAGGCGGCTGTCTTTGTAAACACGTTTGTTTTCCCGGGCACTAATACTAGCGTGTCTCCGGCCGTTTGACTTTGTCGGGAGCTTTGAAATAGATGCTGTTTAGAATTTGAACATCAGCCGTAAACTCATGCTCCATCTGCGGAAACCATTGCAGCTTCCAGTTTTTGAGTTGATCGTCCGTCATTATTTTCCGAAAATATTGCCCAAGGCCCAGAGCATCCGCCTTTTCTTTTTGCAGCTTTCGGATTAGGGCTTTCGCCTTTTCCTCGATCATTTTTTCCAGCTTTTGATCGATTTCCGCTTCCGTGACATGGTATCTGTTTTCCGAGACTACGACTTTCAGGCTAATATGCGTGGTCATGCGAGGAACCGATCCGTCCCAACTCGCACGGTGCCGAATGGATGCCTTTTTGACCAAAACGCTGCTGTGTTCGGAAATCTCAATCGTTCCGCCCGTATATTTCTTATGAAAAACGTTATAAACCAAAGTATCCTCAGGGGAAATTTCCCCTACGATCCGATCTTTCCGCATGATGGCGCTGCCTTCAAAGTTATACAGCGTGTCGGTACCCTTGCTCAGAATCGGAATGGCCATATCTTCGGTATAGGAATTGATGTCCCGGTATGCTTCCCATAAGCGCAGTATCGTATTATTCGGCGTCCAGCCGGCCTGTTCGCTGAAATAATCGTACGACGAAAGCTCGGGGTTAGCTTGGATATGGTGGTGAATCACTTTATCGAAGTCTCCCCTGACGATGCCCAGCAATCCTTTGATCGAAATATCGTTGGCCTGCACGGCGTAATCGATAATATCCCCGATATCTTTCTGCGCCGTTTTCTCGCAAATTAAAAACAGCCGGATATGCAGTAAATCGATGCCTTTTTCAGCCTTGGTACGGATGTTGTCGACCGCTTTGTTGATCGTTGCCGAGCTGCTTTCCAGGTATTGCGAACCTTTCTTCTCCGGGCTCGGAACTTGCAAAATGATTCTGTAATTTTGCTCCTTTTCCTTGCAAATTCCCATGACAACAGGCATGAGCCTTTTGTTAATATCTTTCATATCCCAGCAGCCGGTAAGGATCGCTCCCATGAAGCTCAAAAGCAGCGCCGCGCTAATGCATGAACGTGAGATCAAGCGGGACTCCTCCTATGCCGCAAACTCATCATCCACACGATCAGCGGGATAATGCCGATACTGTACAGGCAAAACAGCGTATTCCAGGACACCAGGAGCTCCAGCCGGTCGATGTTGGAAATTACCACGCTGAAACCATACGACAGCACGCCCAGCATGATCACCGCCAATCCCCGGCGTTCGGGCATGAACAATTTTTGCACCAGCCTGCTCAGCATCCATAAGGAAAGCGCACCTTCCGCCATAGAAACCGCAATCATCGATATGACAAAAAAAGTAGGCAGCCAGTCGAATACAACCCACTCGTTATCTACCGTATCCGAAGTCAGCACGTTCGGGTAACGAAAATAGACGATCGATTCCTGTCCGAAAATGAGCATAGGCAAGTAAACGGAAGCGATTCCGAATGTAAAAAGAATGCCCAGCACAGCAACTACATGACGCAAAAGCAGCTTCTGCTTCAATTGGACGAATCCCAGAAACAAAAAGCCTGCATGAGCGAAAAGACTCGCATAAAATTCGGGCCGGCGAACAAAAGTCATCCGTGTATCCAGCAGAGGATAAATGTTGTTGAAATCGAAATTATTATAGCCGCTGATCAGCGAAAACAAAATTAACGGGAGCACGCAAATGAACAGCGTCACCGCCCCCCTTGAAACGGCCTCGATACCTTTCCACCCGGCATAAAACGGAATCGCATACAGCAGTAAAATGAAGACCATCGGGGTTTTAGGAAGCAGCAGCGCGCTGACCGACTCAAACTCGTAGCGGTGAATTAAATTGAAGCTTACGAACAAAAAGACGATAAAAGGAAACAGAATGACCCGCGTCATCCATTTCCCTGAAGCGCCTCTGCAAATATCTACAATATCTTGACCCGGATAAGCCGACAGTCCCTTGAGGTACATGCACATAAACAGCAATTCCACAAGAAAACCGGCAGCGACCGGTTCCCATTGCCCTTTTGGCGCGGCCTCGATAATTTTTACCGGGTATACATAGAAATACATCGATATATGGACAATGAAAAATAAAGTTAACGCCAGATACTTGTTCATTCCGATTTACCTCTTTTTGTTGTCAGACTCAAATAGGGAACTCCAAACGCCGAAACGCCGCCCAAATAAAAGCAAAACAATACGAGAGCGGACATCAGGCCAAGTATTCCGTAGAGCGCGCTGAGTGCAATGACGACATACTTATATATACGTATGGAAACCGTGTTCATATAAGTGCCCATCGTAAAATGGGCTATCGTTGAAGCCGCTACGATAATAACTAGAAAATAGCTGACCAATCTCGCCTGCACGACCGCTTGTCCGAGGATGATCCCGCCGATCATCGTAATGGTCGGGCCGATGCTTCTGGGCAGGCGGACGCTGGCCTCGATAACCATTTCCATGACAAACAGCATCAGCATCAATTCGACCAGAACCGGGTAAGGAACGCCTTCCCGCGAGTTGGTGATCGATACCGCCAGCTGAATGCGCAGCAGTTCGGGATTGACGGCGTTGAGGACGATATAGAGACCGGGCATAGAAATAGCTACGATCAGACTGATAACGCGAATCATCCGGTATAAATACATAAAAAGACGGGGCTGATCCTGATCTGTCTTCACTACCCAAAAATCCGATATGATCGACGGAAACGCGATGGAGAACGGAAATTGATCGAGGAAAATAACGACTCGGCCATCCATCAGATTGTACTTGGTCGTCGATGGAAGCTTGGAAGTCAAGTAAGTGGGCACAATGCTGAAACTGGGCTGCTTGAGCGCTTTCAGCAATCCTTGCACATCGGCCACGTCCATTTTCCTGTTCTCATGCAAGTACTCACTTATTAGATTGACGACATTCGGATCGGCCCGGTCTTCCAAGTACAGCACCGCCACTTGTCGCGGAATCGAAGCCCCCAGGGTGAACGTACGGACGGTCAGTTCTTTGGTTCTCATTTTTGTCCGGATCAGACTTATATTGATATTCATATTTTCCGTAAAAGCGTCGAGCGCCGACTGAATCGGATTTTCCGTCTCGGCTGCCGTAATGTTTCGGCCCGTTCGATTGGGGGTCGTATTGACCAGTATATTCTCATATCCGACCTGAGGAAATATGACCAGCATGCCGAGCAGCACGGACTCGACGAGCTCTGCCAAAGTAACGTCCACTCTGGACAAATGGGAGCGCGCGATTTGCTCCATCGGATCGTCGGCCATTTCCATATCGGGCAAACCGACCCGTAACAAGTCGATCGTGTTTTCATAATTGACCAGCGTCTCTAAATAACAGACGTGTAGGCTTGTGTTGAACAGCACGGCTTCTGCAAACACAAAATCGGCATTGTTTTCAAATTGCTGCTGAATATAGGCTTGTTTTTCGAACCTGCTCGTCGTATTCATATCTCCCACCTCGCCTTTATATTGTGAATTTTTCCAGGTTAGTATGCGAGACGGCGCAAACAGGAACGGCAAAAAGAAAAGAGACAACGCCCCCTGCGGCCAGGGATTGCTGCCTCTTTTTGCAAATATTTTTTTATCGCGTTATGTTTGTCTACACTTCCTCCGGCTTTTCCAGGCTGATGCGCCCGAGCTTGCCGGCCCGAAGATCCCGGATAATGATCAGAGATGCTTTGTCCAGATCCACTTTCCCGCCGCTCACGATTGCTCCGCGCTTACGTCCGACCGCTTCCATCACCTTAACGACCTCATTCGGGTCATCCAGATCGTCCGGCAGTTCGGAAATTCCGAAACGTTCCTGCAGGGCGTTCCCGTAGTGCTTCACCATATATTTGATGACGAAAAAAGCGATCTCATCCATATGCAGCAGTTCCTCTTTGATCGCTCCGGTTGCAGCCAGCCTCAATCCGACCATTTGATCTTCGAACTTTGGCCATAATATCCCCGGAGTATCGAGGAGATCCATTTCCGTGCCGACTTTGATCCATTGCTGCCCTTTCGTGACGCCGGGCTTGTCTCCGGTCGCCGCGATCTTTTTACCGGCCAGTTGATTGATCAGCGTCGATTTGCCTACATTGGGAATGCCTACGATTAGCGCGCGCACGGCCCGCGGGTTAATGCCTTTGCGGAGCTGCGCTTCGATTTTATGCGCCCACAATTCTTTGGCCCGCGGTAAAATTTGATTGACCTGCGTGCCGGTTGCCGCATCAATCGGCAATGCTTTCAAGCCCTGATCGGCAAAATAGCGAACCCACTCCGCCGTTGCCTGCGGGTCCGCCAAGTCCTGCTTGTTCAGCAGCACCATTCTTGGCTTGCCTTTCAATATTTCATCCACCATCGGGTTCCGGCTGGAGAGCGGAATGCGGGCGTCCAAAAGCTCGATGACGACATCGATCAGCTTGAGCTTATCCTCGATTTGCCTTCGGGCCTTGGTCATATGGCCGGGAAACCATTGTATGGTCATAATGTCACCTCAAAAATGTATAAAGCTGATTTTGTTTAGCGGCCAGAAGATGACCTCCGCACGGCCTACCACTTTTTCGAACGGCACAAAGCCTACGGACGGGTCGCGGCTGTCTTTGCTGTTGGAACGGTTGTCGCCCATGGCGAACAACTCGTTATCCGGCACTTTTTGCTCGGAGAAGTTCGACAAGTGATTGTACAAACGCCCTTCTTTCTGCGCCTGCGCTATCGCTTCTTTCAAATAGGGTTGATCGATTTCTTGGCTGTTAATGTACACTTTGTCGCCCTCAACCTTGACGGTTTCCCCTGGCAGCGCAATGACGCGCTTAATGTAATCTTTGCCTTCCGGAGCGTGGAAAACGATAACTTCGCCGCGTTTCGGCGCACGAATGTCATAAATGAGCTTGTTCACAATCAGCCTTTCACCCGTCAAAAAGTTCGGACGCATCGAGTCCCCGTCGACGATAAAGGGGGAAAATAAAAACCAACGAATAACAATGACCAGCACGCCGGCAATCGCCAGCGCTTTGATCCATTCCCAAGCTTCGTTTTTGGCCGATTTGGTTTCAGCCGGCGCCGCCTGCTGCTCTATGTAGGGCTTTTCTTGGTCTCTCTGTTCCATTACTGTGTGCCTCATTTCAGTTTTGGGTATGTAAGTGTCCGAGAAAACGAAAGGGAGACTTGCCTGAACAAGCCCCCCCGGTGTCTTATCGAATTTCTTTAATTCTCGCTGCTTTACCGCGAAGACCACGCAGATAATAAAGTTTCGCGCGACGAACTTTACCACGGCGAGCCACTTCAATCTTGTCAATCTTCGGAGAATGGAATGGGAACGTTCTTTCCACACCTACACCGTAAGAAATTTTGCGAACGGTAAACGTTTCGCTGATTCCGCCGCCGCGGCGTTTAATTACAACACCTTCGAACAGCTGAATACGCTCACGCGAACCCTCGATAACTTTTACGTGTACTTTCAGTGTGTCTCCTGGACGGAAATTAGGAATATCCGTACGGAGTTGCTCCTTCGTAATCTCTTGGATCAGATTCATAGTTGACTCCCTCCTTCCACACAGGTGTTCATGCCGCTCGTCCAATGTTGTCATTCTCAGTTGCTATGCGCAGAGGACCACCAGATTCAAACAGGTAATATCTTATCATAATACTATATGGTTTGACAAGATTTTTTTAGATGATTGCCCGCTTTACTGAGCTTTATTATCGGGGGTTCAAATAAAGCAGCAAAGCTTGCGGACATATGTACATGCTAGTGTTGACCACAAATGATGAAAATAACCGTATCTCAACGATAGAACGGAACGCTAGCTGCTCGGCCAAACGAAGGTCGATTACACCTATATTTTTCCAAAATCCAGCATGCTAACATGGAGTTGCGTTCATATCCGAAGAAAGGGATGCGAAATAACAGGCGTCAAGCTAATCATTTCATTTATGAAAGGATGATCATTCATGAAGAAAAAGGTATTTGCCGCACTTTCAATCGCTGCATCGGTATGTTTAGCCGCATTGCCCGTCAATGCCGCAGGGTACAAGTATTTTGAGTTAAATTCGCGACTCGACAAACTGTACTATCAAACCAATTTCATCCCGGGTTCGCATGCTCAGGTCAGTGTAGCTAACGGCGGGTTTTATCACCAGTATGAAAGCGATATCAATTACATTCTTTATGACGGTATCGGAAACGTGCTTGCAAGCGGCACTTTAATCCCGTATTACGATTACATCAATGATATAAGATCGGGCGAATCCGGCTTTGGAGGCGAATTCAACACCACTACAGGCGGTTTCCAACTGTATGTGGAATGTGTAAGTTCATCCAGCTGCTATGCCGAAAACTGGCTGGATGTAACGGACTAATAGCAATCGAGGCTGTCCCGCGAGCGGCTTTTAGCAGCCGAACGGTCAGCCTCTTCTTTTTGATCGGCAAAGCCGTGGGCAGCCCTGGAGTGTGCCAGAGACGCGGCTTACGCTTACCCCCTTCGGCTTCGGACTCCGACGATGTTTGGTGGGCGTTCCGCCAGCTACTTTTGCTCTTGTTCCCGGTTCCATTCTTCCGCCCACACCCGTTCTTCCTTGGAAAGCTCCCGGCCTTCCAGCAAATCCGGGCGCCGCTCCAGCGTGCGCAGCAGCGACTGTTTTCTGCGCCAGCGGTCCACATTCTCGTGATGACCGGATAGCAGAATGTCGGGCACTTCCCACTCCCGGAACTTGGCGGGCCTGGTGTAATGCGGATATTCGAGAAGTCCCGTGCTGAAGGAGTCGGTCACCGCAGACATTTCATTGCCGAGCACGCCGGGGAGAAGCCTGACTACGCTGTCTATAACGACCATTGCCGGCAGTTCGCCGCCTGTCAGCACATAATCGCCTATGGAGAGCTCGTCCGTCACCAAGTACTGCCTGATCCGCTCATCATATCCTTCATAATGCCCGCAAATGAAAACAAGATGTCCTTCGCCTGACAGCTCCTCGGCTTTCTTTTGCGTGAATGGCGCCCCCTGCGGGCACATCAGAATCACTCTTGGCTTCGCCGCCTCCTCGCCTTGCCGATCTTCGCGATCGCTATCACGGCGGGCTGTCAGATCCTCAACTGCAGCAAAGATCGGCTCCGGCTTCAGCACCATTCCGCCGCCGCCGCCGTAAGGCGTGTCATCGACAGTGTTATGCTTATTGTTCGAATACTCGCGAAAATTGACTGTGTTCAATGAAACAATGCCTTTATCGCGGGCTTTTCCCAATATGCTGGACGAGAATACGCCTTGAAACATCTCGGGAAACAGCGTCAATACGTCGATTCTCATTCCAGCAGCCCTTCCATCAAATGAATCCGAATCGTCTTATTCGGCACATCCACGTTCAGGATAACTTCATCAATAACCGGAAGAAGCAGTTGCCTTCCTTTGGGCAAAGCAACGACCCAGACATCGTTTGCGCCGGGCGTCAGCACTTCCGAGATCGCCCCGAGCTCTTCTCCCTCTTCCGTCACGACC
Source organism: Paenibacillus sp. sgz302191 (assembly GCF_057749925.1). Classification (NCBI taxonomy): domain Bacteria; kingdom Bacillati; phylum Bacillota; class Bacilli; order Caryophanales; family Paenibacillaceae; genus Paenibacillus; species Paenibacillus sp. sgz302191. Next base: position 8,140 of record NZ_JBYLHY010000053.1, on the reverse strand, counting down.
TTGCATCCGATAATTTGGTGATAATAGTACTCGCCTTCTTCCAAAGGCTGCTGATACTTTTCTTCGACTTTCAAAAGCGAGCCTTTAAACTTCTCGACTTCATTGATGTTCGCAAATTGCGCGAACTGGACAATGTACATGTTTTTATGTAAGCGGGACGATTGCACCGTCACCGGCGTTTGCTTATTTTGGGAATCTACGATAATCAGGGCGCTGCCTTTGTCAAAACGCTCCGGAAAATCGGTCTCGGACACAATTTTCAATTCGCCGCGAATGCCGTGGGTATTGACGATTTTGCCTACGGTAAACAGTTTTTCACTCATACCTGTATGTTCCAACCTCCAAAAGTTGATCCCCGGAAGCCTCGAACCGAACCTTGAAATCGGGCTCAGGACGCTCAGCGCGGGGTGCATTACAATACAAGAAAAAGGTTAGGAACCAATCTCCTAACCCTGTTTCTTATGATACGATTTCTACAGCTACACGTTTGCTTTCTTTCACAGCTGCTGACGTGACAACGGTGCGGAGCGACTTGGCAATCTTGCCCTGCTTGCCGATCACTTTGCCGACATCGTCGGGATGAACGGACAACCGGTACTCGATCTTGTCTTCCTTCTCCACCACGCTGACACGCACTTCTTCCGGATGATCAACAAGAGCCTTAGCAATAACAGTGATAAGATCCTTCATGAACCCACCCTCCGAAAGCTACAGATTACTTCTGTTGTCTCAGCTCGTGAAATTTAGTCATCAGACCTGCTTTGCTGAACAGACTGCGAACCGTGTCGGAAGGCTGAGCTCCTGTTTGAAGCCATTTCAGCGCTTTCTCTTCATCAATAGTCACAACCGCAGGTTGAGCTACCGGATTGTAGATACCGATTTCCTCGATAAAACGACCATCACGAGGGGAACGGGAATCCGATACCACCACACGGTAAAAAGGAGCTTTGTGAGCACCCATACGTTTCAGACGAATACGTACTGCCATGAAAAATCACCTCCTACTCAAAGTAATCTCAAAAACTTCTCTGTATCAAAACGGGAACTTAAAGCCTTTCCCCTTGCCCAGCTTTTTCAGGCTTTTGGCCCCTTTCGGCCCCATCATGCCGGAAAACTGCTTCATCATTTTGCGCATGTCCTCAAACTGCTTGATGAACCGGTTGACCTCCTGGATCGAGTTGCCGCTCCCCAAAGCGATCCGCTTGCGGCGGTTCGCATTCAGCAGTTCCGGCTTGCTCTTCTCATCCTTGGTCATCGATTTCACAATCGCCTCGATCCGGGCCATCTGCTTGTCGTCGACCTTGAGATCTTTCATCCCCTTGATCTTGCCCGCCCCTGGCAGCATCTCCAAAATCTGATCAAGCGGACCGAGCTTCTTGACCTGCTCCATCTGATCGAGAAAATCGTCGAAGGTGAATTCGGCGTTGCGCATTTTGCGCTCCATCTCTTTCGCCTTCTCCATGTCGATGCCGGCCTGCGCCTTCTCGATCAGCGTCAGCATGTCGCCCATGCCGAGAATCCGCGAGGCCATCCGGTCCGGGAAGAACGGCTCCAGCGCGTCCATCTTCTCGCCCATCGCGGCGAACTTGATCGGACAGCCGGTCACCGCTTTAACCGATAGCGCCGCACCGCCGCGCGTATCGCCGTCCAGTTTCGTCAGCACGACACCGGTCAGCTCCAACTGCTGGTGAAAGCTTTCCGCCACATTGACGGCATCCTGACCGGTCATCGCATCGACGACGAGAAGAATTTCGTCCGGCTGCACGGCTGCACGCACATTCTTCAGCTCGTCCATCAAGTTCTCGTCGATATGTAAGCGTCCGGCCGTATCGATAATCACATAATCGTTGCCGTTATCCTTGGCATGCTGCAGGCCCGCTTTGGCAATCTCGACGGGGCTCACCTTGTCGCCCATGGCGAACACGGGAACTTGGAGCTGCTCGCCGAGCACTTCAAGCTGCTTGATCGCCGCCGGGCGGTAAATATCGCACGCTACGAGCAGCGGCCTGTGATTTTGCTTTTGCAGCAGTTTGGCCAGCTTGCCCGAGGAAGTCGTTTTACCGGCGCCTTGCAGACCGGCCATCATAATGACCGTCGGAGGTCTGTTCGAGCGGGCCAATTTGCTCTGCGTGCCGCCCATGAGCGCGGTCAGCTCTTTGTTCACGATATCGATGACAACCATGCCCGGCGTGAAAGATTTCATCACTTCCTGGCCGACCGCCTGTTCCTTCACCTTGGCGATGAAGTCTTTGACCACTTTAAAGTTGACGTCCGCTTCCAGCAGCGCCAGTCTTACTTCGCGAAGCGCTTCGCCCACATCTTCTTCCGATAGCTTGCCTTTGCTTCTCAACTTGCCGAACACATTCTGCAGCCGGTTTGCCAATCCTTCAAATGCCACGCGCTTCACCTCCTGCTTCTATTCAATCCATACCGATCATTGTATCAAAAAGCGAGCTTGTTTTCCTCTTCAGCTCGGGCTCGCACTCGTTCAGCAATTGCGCAAGCTCGTCGCGCAGCTTCATACGCTGTTCATGCTTATGCAGCAGCTTGAGCTTGTCTTCGTAATCGACAAGCGTCTGCTCCGCCCGTTTAATATGCTCATAAACCGCCTGGCGGCTAATGTCGAAATTCTCGGCGATCTCTCCGAGCGAGTAGTCGTCATGAAAATAAAGCTTGAGAAACGTTCGCTGCTTCTCCGTCAGCAAGGGCTCGTAAAAATCAAACAGCAGATTGATTCGGTTCGTCTTCTCCAGCATTTGATCCACGGGCACTTGCAACACCTCCGTAAAGGTCGAATACTTGACAGCAGCAACTTGCAGAACCTATCATACTCAATTCCGAAACCAATGTCAAGCATTTTACCTTGTCAGGCTGCAGCACAGCAAAAATCCCCCGCAGGCCGTTACGGCCCAGCGAAGGATTTGCTTCCGATCGTCAGCTTTCCACTTCTTCCTTCCGCTCGTTTATCCATTTGCCGAACAGCGCATGCACGAACTGCTCCGAATCGAAAGGCTGCAGATCGTCCATCTTTTCTCCGAGTCCGACAAACTTCACCGGCAGCGACAGCTCCTGCCTGATCGCGACGACGATGCCGCCTTTGGCCGTGCCGTCGAGCTTGGAAAGCACAAGCCCGGTCAAGCCGGTCTTGTCGCCGAACAGCTTCGCCTGGCTCAGCGCGTTCTGGCCTGTCGTCGCATCCAGCACGAGAATGACTTCGTGCGGGGCATCCGGAATTTCCCGCTGAATAACGCGATAAATTTTGTTCAGCTCTTCCATCAGATTCACTTTATTTTGCAAGCGTCCGGCCGTATCGCACAGCAAAATATCGACGCCGCGGGTCTTCGCCGCCTGCACGGCATCGTACATAACCGCGGCCGGATCGGCGCCGGATTGCTGCTTGATCACGTCAACGCCGACGCGCTGTCCCCACGTTTCGAGCTGTTCGATCGCCCCCGCGCGGAACGTATCGCCGGCGGCCATCAGCACCTTTTTCCCCTGAGATTTGAACATGTGTGCCATTTTGCCGATCGTCGTCGTCTTGCCGACGCCGTTCACACCGACGAACAAAATGACCGACAGCCCGTTCGGATTCAGGTTCAACCCCGTACCCGAGTCGCCTTTCAGCAGCTCGATCAATTTTTCCGACAAAATCGGCTGCAGCTCGCTCGGATCTTCGATTTTGCGCTTTTTCACCTCGGTGCGGAGGTCGTCGATCAGCTTGAGCACGGTATTGACGCCGACATCGGCGCCGATCAATATTTCTTCAAGCTCCTCATAAAACTCTTCGTCGATTTTTTTCCGGCGGCTGAACAAATCGTCTACCCGCTCGACAAAAGCGTCTCTCGTCTTCGACAGACCTTCCTTGAACTTGTTCGTCACCGCTTCCGCTTTGCTGGAAATGCTCTCTTTTAAACGTTTGAAAAAACTCATGATCTCACCTGGCTCCCCACTTGATCTATATATTCACTTAAGCCGAAAAGGCCGGCTCGTCGTCTTCCAGACGGACGGAGACAAGCTTGGATACGCCGCCTTCCTGCATCGTCACGCCGTACAGCACGTCAGCTTCTTCCATCGTCCCTTTGCGGTGCGTAACGACGATAAACTGCGTCATTTCGGAGAATTCACGCAAATATTCGGCAAAACGGGACACATTCGCTTCGTCGAGCGCCGCTTCGACCTCATCGAGCACGCAGAAAGGCACTGGCTTGACGCGTATGATCGAGAACAGCAGCGCAATCGCCGTTAGCGCCCGCTCCCCGCCGGAGAGAAGCTGAAGGTTTTGCAGCTTTTTGCCCGGCGGCTGGGCCACGATTTCGATGCCCGTATCGAGCAGATTGTCCGGCTCCGACAAAATCAGGTCCGCGCGGCCGCCGCCGAACAGCTTGGCGAACACAACGACAAAATGCGAGCGAATCTCGTCAAACGTCGTTTTGAACCGTTTGGACATCTCCTGATCCATTTCGCGGATCACCTGGTACAGCGTAGTTTTCGCTTCGATCAGATCGTTTTTTTGCCCGTTCAGAAAATCGTAGCGTTCCGAAACGCGGGCAAATTCCTCAATGGCGCCGAGGTTGACATCACCCAGCGCGGCAATTTCCCGCTTCAGCTCGCGCACCTTGCTTTGGGTGCCAATCACGTCCTCGGGAACCGGATAGCGCTCTTTGGCCAACTCGTAGCTCAGCTCGTATTCTTCGGCCAGCTTCTTGAGCAAGTTTTCAAGCTCTACGTCCAGGCGGTTTACCCGCACTTCCGTCTGGCGCAGCTGCTCTTCCACCTGCTTCAGCTGCGCGCGCTGCGTACGGGTTTCGTTCTCCTCCTGCTCCAGCTTCTGGAGCCAGTCCGCCCGTTCGGCGCGTTTGAAATCAATCTGCTCCGCGCACTGCTGCTTCCGCAGCTTCAGATCGTTGAGCAGCTCGATTTGCAGCACGGTTTCCCGATCCAGGGCCACGATCTCGCCTTCCAACTGCTCAAGCAGCTGCCGATTCGTCGCCATCTCCTGAACGGCACCGGCAAGGTCCTGCTGCAAGCGCCTCTGCTGGTCCTGAAGCGACTGCTTTTCCTGCGAAATCGAAGCGACTTTTACCTTCAGATCGGTCAGCTGCGTCTGCAGCTCCTCCTTTTGCGATTCGCTCGCTTTGCGCGTAATTTCCGCGTCGCGAATCGCCTGATGCAGCGATGCTTCTTCCTGCTGCAATTCGGCGAGCGCCTGCTCCGCTTCCGTTTTCTTCCGCGTAAAGTCGGCCTGCTCCGCCAGCAGCGTATCCCGGTCCTGGCTGCCGTGCGAAAGCTGCTCTTCCACCGTGCGGCTCTCCGCCTCCAGAGGGTTCAGCTCGGCCAGCATTTGCTGCTCGGCAATCCGCAGTTGTTCGCCCGTTTGGCGCAGCTGTTCCATATTCATCATATCGTCCGTAATTTCCCGCTTCATTACGCTTGTCTTGTCGCGAAGCGCAGCAAGCTGGCTGTCGGAAGTGCGGATCTCCTGATCCAGCTCTTCGATTTGCCGCTGACGGCCAAGCAGGTTGGTCGTTTTCTTTTGCAAACTCCCCCCCGTCATCGAACCGCCCGGATTGACAATATCGCCTTCCAGCGTGACGACGCGGTAGCGGTACTGCCCTTTGGCGGCGATATGGTTCGCATCTTCAAGGCTTTGGGCTACGATAACATTTCCGAGCAAGCTGGAAAAAATATTTTGATATATAGGATCAAATTCGACCAGATTGACGGCCAGTCCGACAAAGCCTTTGGCCGATTTCAAGGCGCCCATCTCGCTTTCCGGAATAGAACGCCCGCGGATGACATTCATCGGAAGGAACGTCGCACGGCCCATTTGGCGCCGCTTCAGGAAAGCAATCGCTTCCCGCCCGTTCTCTTCCGTTTCGACGACGATGTTTTGCAGCGCTCCCCCGAAGGCGGTCTCGATCGCGATTTCCACGTCGGCCGGCACTTTCACCAGCTCGGCGACTGCGCCGCGGATCCCGCGCAGGTCTTTGCGGTTTTTGGCCTTGAGCACTTCTTTGACGCCCTGCATGAAGCCGTCGTAGTCGTTCGCCATCTCCTTCATCGTATCGCGCCGGGAAGTGAGCGCATCGAGCTTCTGCTCCCATTTGCGCAGCATGCCCTGCGCTTCGTCAAGCAGGCCTTGCTTGCTCTTCAAATTTTGCGTCAAGCTGGCATAGCGGCTCCGAACCTCATCGATTTCCCGGACGGTTTGTTCCAGCTTCGCTGCAAGCTCCTGCTTGCGAAGCGCAATTTTCTCCCGCTGGTCCGCCCATTTTTGCCCTTCTTCGTCAAGCCTTTCCAGCCGGCGGCCGAGACTTTCCGTCTGCTGCTCGGCATAACGGATCTCATTGCGGGCCTGCGCCATCCGGTTGAGCGTTTCGAGCAGCTCGCCCTTCAACTGATCCTCGGGAGCCGAACTGATCCCCCCGTTCACGCCCAGCAGGCGCTCCTCTTCCGCGGATAGCTTCGCCTGAAACTCAAAAAGCTGTGCGCCGATCGCGATAATCTTCTCCCGCTGCTCGGCCAGCTCCGCTTCCTTGTCCGCTTTCCGCTGTTCCTGCAGCGCGATGGTGCCGGTAAGCTGCGCGCGGTTAGCGGCAAAGTTCCTTTTCCGCTCCTTCAGCACCTCGCCGTGGCCTTCGCATTTCTCAAACTCTTCGCTCAGCACGAGCAGGCTTTCCTGAAGCTTCTCCAGCTCTTCCTCCAGCCGGCGCGTTTCCCAGCGGTGCTTTTCCAGCTTCGCGTCATGCTGATTGACGACCGTGGACAGCTCCGTCTCTTCCGCTTGCAGCTTTTGCAGCTTTTGCTTCGCTTCGTTCCACGATACATAAATTTGATCGATCTGGTGCACGTACATCGAGATTTCGCTGCTTTTCAATTGCTCGCGCAGCTCCTTGTAGCGGATCGCCTTCTCCGACTGCTCGCGCAGCGGCTCAATCTGATCCTCCAGCTCGGACACGAGATCGTGTATGCGCAGCAAGTTTTGCTCCGTATCGTTCAGCTTCTTCTCGGCTTCGCGTTTGCGCGATTTATATTTGACAATCCCCGAGGCCTCTTCAAAAATACCGCGGCGATCTTCCGATTTCGTACTCAAAATTTCTTCAATCCGGCCTTGTCCGATAATCGAATACGCTTCCTTGCCGATTCCCGTATCCATGAACAGCTCGGTAATGTCCTTCAGACGGCACGGCTGCTTGTTGATCAAATATTCGCTTTCCCCGCTGCGGTGAACCCGTCTTGTAACCGTCACTTCGCTGAAATCGAGCGGCAAAGACTGCGAACCGTTATCCAGGGTCAGCGACACTTCGCCGTAATTGACCGCCCGCCGCGCATCGCTGCCTGCAAAGATGACGTCTTCCATCTTGCCGCCGCGCAAAGACTTCGCGCTCTGCTCGCCAAGAACCCAGCGGATACCGTCGGAAATGTTGCTTTTCCCGCTGCCGTTCGGCCCTACCACCGCGGTAATTCCGCGGACGAATTCCAGCTCCGTCCTGTCTGCGAATGATTTGAACCCGGATAATTCAATCCGTTTTAAAAACATGGTCTCACCTCATGCCTTATTGTACCATATCCCTTATGAAAATAAGAGATCAACGTCGCCCATAAATGAGATAAATCACTTTGGAGATCTCTCAAAAATGGGCGACCCCTCACAACCGGGCCGATAGCATCGGCTAACTGGCCGGGCGGTCGGAAAAAGCCTGCAAAAATACATCTTTTTGCTTGTTGATACGCTGGCAACGAAGAATTCCTGCAAAAGTGCAGGCTTTTCATCGATCTTCGGGGCTTAGGGGCATTTTCAATCGAAAATTCCTGCACAATCGCAGGCTTTTCTCTAAAATGAACCCTTTTGGCGGAAAAAAACTGCATTTTCGCAGGTTTTTGCCGGTTCGGCCAGGCTCGGACTGCCGGGCCTTTTTCGCAACACGCACTGCGCGGTGTTGCGCCACAACCCGCGCCGGGAGAGCGCGTCTGTTCCTCTTCGGCCGGCGTCGGCAAAAAGGAGGGGTCTCCCCAATGTTGTCAGGTTAGTAGATTTTGGTATAGTAGAGGTAAACGATAGAAACGGATGATAGCGCGTGAAAAAAACGGAAAAACGGCCTTATCCCGTGTGCTTAACAAGATGAAAAGCGACGAATTC
>NZ_JBYLHY010000052.1:0-33862 GCF_057749925.1 Paenibacillus sp. sgz302191 | reverse complement strand
AAATAGGGGTTCGCACAATTATCGTTGTTCGAATATTTAAGGAGGAACAATCTCTCATGCCAACGCCAATGAGCCTATCTCAACTCGCTATCCATGCAGAGAGCAAGCAAAACTATTCCGATGACCAAATCGTTAATATGTTCTTCGCCACTTATCAACGTTCGAAATATACAGTAAGAAATTACCGCAGCGCTATCGAGAAATTTCGCAGTTTTATCGGGGATAAATCTTTGAAAGATGTGACGTGGAAAGAAATTGAAGTGTACAAAATCGGGCTGATTGAAGGGCTCCTCGACCAGCAAAACAAACCGAAAGCGCCGGCGACCGTCGCTATTCATATTGCTCCGCTGCGCTCGCTTTACAAATGGGGAAGCGATTCGAATATCGGGATTTTCCCCAATAACCCCACTACAAGCGTTCGTATGCCCAAAATAACAGTCACCAGCAAAAACAATTATTTGACCAAAAGCGAGGTTCTCAGGTTGTTCGAGCAGTTGAAACAGCAGGGCTCCCGGCAATATTTGGTCGGTTTAACCCTGGTTTTACTGGGCTTGCGGGTGTCTGAGCTAATCTCCATGGAATGGGGGCATTTCCACCCCGACCCGGAAGAACGCTCGATTTGGCTGACTGTGCAGGGAAAGGGCGGGAAACAACGAGAGGTCAAAATCCCGCATCTGCTATGGGAACTTTTCAACCAGTATCTGTCTCGAACCTCGCAAAAGAAAGTGTCGCCCGAGCAAAAAGTGTTCCCGGTATCCGTAAGGCGAATTGAGAAAATGATCCAGAAAGCCCGCGAACAAAGCGGCCTGGAGAAAAAGGTTACCCCTCACTGGCTCAGACATACCAATGCTACTTTAGCCTTACTTCGCGGCGCAACGCTGCAGCAGGTCCAGGAATCGCTCGGACATACGCATATCAACACGACACAGCGCTATTTACATACAGTTCAGCAAATAAAAAAAGCAGCCCCGGATTTCGTCGAGGACTTCTTAAAGGACAGTTTATAGTAAATTAATCCTAGTACTCTTGTATTATGATATGGTATTTATTATAATACTCATTAATGAATAGCCTGTAGAATTAAAGAAAATTAAGAAGAAATTTCTTTGTAATTGTCGAACAACGATAATTGTGCGAACCCCTATTTTATTGCAGTTCAAGAAACAGAGATGCATTTGCTAGAATATGGCTAATAAGTAAAGTACAGGTCAAGGTTGCACCTGTCAAAAGATGTTATAAGCAACACCGCTGAAACCACTACAGTAAAATATAAAGGGAGCCTTTCGGGGCTCCCTTTTCATTTATGCCAGACTAACACAACAGTGCTTGCACCCATACGCAATCATGATTATAGAGCATATTTTACTCATGTTGTAGTTCCAATGTGGCTGAACGTATCACTCCCCCTAAGGATTATACTATACTTTGGTAAAGTTTAACTTCATAGTATGTTAATTTCCCGCTTATAGGAACAAGTTCCTTTAAAATAAATCTCATAGCTGCTCCAAATCGATCGTCAGCCCTGGATCCCCTTCCCTGGAAAAATCAATTTTATATAAAATGCACCTTGAGTACATGGATACTTGGCCCGACAATATAACTTGAGGAAAGCGTTTCCTACTACGATTTATAAGGAGTGATGGTGTTTGAATACGAATAAAAATACGATAAAGCCTGCGAGAGGTCGTTCATTATCATCTAAATAGACACCTCTCATCAGGCAATGGGAGGCTAGCGGGTATGATGCTTTTAAGAAACATGGTTCAAGGATTGGAAAATGACTCTCCTGCCAAAGAACTGATCCGGCGTTGGGATCATGATGAGAGTACATTGAAATTTTGGAGAGCTAGCAGCAATTTCGTTTACACTTTTGACATGAACGCTTCGCGGCACTTCCTCCGGTTCATTCATGAAGAGGATAACTCGCCGGGGAATATTCAGGCTGAACTTGATTTTATCCGGTACTTACTGGACAAAGGTTATGCCGTCGCAGCTCCCGTTCGCTCCAGGAACGGCAATTGGATCGAAACGATTTCGACCGAAAACGGGATTTATTACGGCGTTGTTTTCGAACGGGCCGCAGGACAGTATCTCCCGCTTGATCAGATGTCGGATCTTCATTTGGAACAATGGGGCCGATCCCTCGCCTCGCTTCACCAATTATCCGAAACGTATGCCCCCGGAGAGACATCGCGAAAAAGCTGGCTGGATGCGCTGGCGTTCATATCATCGGTACTACAGCGCTATCCCCGGGAGTCAGGGCTCCGGCAAGAACTTGAGCGATTGAAGGACCAGCTCTCAGAGCTGCCTGCCGGCAAAGGGCATACAGGGCTGATCCACTACGATTTTGAGACCGACAATGTGTTTTACGTCGCCGCGGAAGCGCGGTATTGCGCTATTGATTTTGACGATGCGATGATGCATTGGTATATGATGGATGTCACCTGCGCCCTTTCCGATATCGTTGAACTGGACGGAGAGGAATCCGAACGAAAGACTCGACAATTTCTTGCAGGATATGCCTCGATAAAACCTTTGGACGAGAGCTGTTTGAGCGCCATCCCTATTTTCCGGAAGTTTGCGGATCTTTACACATTCGCCCGGCTTCTCCGCAGCGTCGAGGATATGGATACCGCCAACTCGCCGGAGTGGGCCCTTGCGCTCAAGGATAAGCTGCTCGCCGCATGCAGCCGGATTCGCGCAAGCTACCGCCCCGCGGTTGAGCTAAAACCCATCGATCAAAATAACTGGTATGATTGAGATTTTCGAAGCACGATTGACTAACATGCCGGATTTAGCCGCCTGATTGTTGGGCGGTTTTTTGCCATCCCTCTATAAGCCTAACCCGAATCGCTTCAATTCGATAAAAATCCCTTCCAAACGTCTTCCTTTGTCCGTTAACGTATATTCCACACGCGGGGGAACTTCCGGGTATACTTTCCTGCTCAATATCCCGTTGTCCTCCAGTTCTCTAAGGCGGAGCGAAAGCGTCTTAGGGCTAATTCCGTCCATCGATTTCTGCAGGTCGCTGAATCGCATCGTCCCTTCGATTAACAGGTCCCGAATGATTAGAAAGGTCCATTTGCTCCCAATCACATCCAACGCCTTGGCAATGGGACAAAGTTCGCCAGGGGTTCCTTTGGTCAATTCGGCCGGTTCCATATCGCTCATCGAAGCTTCCCCCCGAATTTTTTTGGGCTAATTAAGCCCATCATATCACAATGCTACATTTTCGGAAACTATATGAATTAAATATCACTACTTCCCTAAATGAATTTACTGTATATATACTACCATTGAGGCCAATCGCGGCAGCTCGGAATATGCAGGAAGGAGTAGGAACGCTGAACCAAACCTTGACGGACAAAATGGTGCAAGCCTTCCTTGGCATGACGCCTTTGAAAAGCTTCGCTTGCATCTCAATGAAGTGTTGAAGTTTTAAGCAAAGTCAGGAGGATGAGCGATGTTGCGCAATCAGAAAGTTGTCATTATCGGCGGAAGTTCGGGGATTGGTTTCGAAACAGCCAGACAAGCGGCGGCACTCGGAGCAGAAGTGATTATTGCCAGCCGCTCCAAAGACAAGCTGCTGCAAGCAAAAGAACAGTTGGGAACCAAAGCTGAGACTTATGCGCTGGATACGACGCAAGAAGGGCAAGTACAGTCCTTCTTCGAAACCGTCGGCGAGTTCGACCATCTTGTGGTGACCGCGGCGGAAACATCCGGCGGAGCGTTCCTCCAAACGGATATCGCAAAAGCGCGGCAGTTGTTTGAAAACAAATTTTGGGGCCAATTTTATGCCGCTAAATACGGCGCTCCGAAAGTTTTGCCTAACGGCTCCATCACCTTGTTCTCGGGAGTTGTGGCCTACAAATCCATGATCGGTTCGGCGGCCCTGGGCGCAGTCAATGCGGCCGTCTCGAATCTGGGCCAAACCTTGGCCCTGGAGCTTGCGCCAATCAGGGTGAACGTCGTTTCACCCGGCATCATCGATACGCCGTCACGCAGCAAAATGCCGGAAGAAGCCCGCAATCAGTTCTACGCCGCGGTAGGAAACAAGCTCCCCGTGAAACGAGTAGGCAAAGCTGAAGACGTCGCGCGAAGCGTGCTGTACCTGCTCGGCAACAGCTTCGTGACCGGAACCGTTCTTCACGTGGAAGGCGGCCACATTTTGACTTAAAAGCGGCCGCTACAAGAAGCCATCGCCTCTCGCTCGGCAGCGGGAGCGCTGGCTTTTTATGTTCGACAAATTATCTGAAAAATTTTACAATTCTATTGATTTTTCAGATAATTACTGAGATGATAGATGAAATCATAATAAATTTACTAGAAAACCTATGTTTTACCATTTTATTCGTGAAAGGAGGCATGTACTGCCTGAAAAGGCGAAATTGAACAAACAGTTTATAGAGCGCTTTCACAATACGAGCCGAATGGAGGAATTTAATGATGAAAAGCAGCAAATGGGCAAAAAAACTAGGCTTGAGCTCTCTTATTTTGGGTGCGCTGATGATTGTTCCGACGCTTTCGGCTTTTGCCGCCTGGAACGATCTGCATACCGGCTACGCCACTTATACGGGCTCGGGCTACTCGGGAGGTGCCGTGCTGCTCGATCCTATCCCGCCAACGATGGAGATTACGGCTTTGAATCCGACCGACATGAATTATGGCGGTGTCAAAGCGGCTCTCGCGGGAGCCTACCTGGAAGTTGAAGGCCCGAAAGGGAAAACGACCGTCTACGTGACCGATTTATATCCCGAAGGCGCTCCGGGTGCTCTTGATCTTTCCCCGAACGCGTTCGCCAAGATCGGCAACATCCCCGACGGCAAAATCAATATCAAGTGGAAAGTCGTCAAAGCCCCGATTCAGGGAAATTTTTCCTATCGAATCAAGGAAGGCAGCAGCCAGTGGTGGGCCGCCATTCAAGTGCGAAACCACAAGTACCCTGTTATGACGCTGGAATACTTGAAAGACGGCAGTTGGATCAATTTGGAGAAAATGGACTATAACCATTTCGTCGGTACGCAGTTAGGCACCAAGCCTCTGCAGGTTCGCATCACTGACATCAAGGGCAGAACGGTGACGGATACGATACCGGGGCTAGCCGAAAACGGAACATCGGGAGCTTACATCGTTCCCGGCAATGTCCAGTTTGCCGATTTCCGACTATTGACTTTTACACTAATGTCAACCCTTTAGAATAGAGTCGAACACAAATGAAGGGAGGCATTTCTTTTGGACAGTGTAAAAGATCTCAATAAGCATGAAGGATCGGTTGCGGCAGATGCTGTCATGGAAAATAAGGATCGTACGCCTGTGACGGTTATCGGACTCGGTCCGATGGGGCAGGCGCTGGCTGGTGCGCTGCTGAAGAGCGGTCACCCAACGACAATATGGAACCGCTCGGTCGGTAAGGCAGATGCTCTCGTTAAGCAGGGCGCCGTCCCCGCGAATACTGTCGCTGAAGCTGTCGCGACAAGCCCGCTGGTCATCATCTGCGTGTTAGACTACAACGTCGTGCAAGCGATCCTCGAGCCCGCAAGGGGCGCCCTAAGAGGGCGAACGCTCGTGAACCTTACTGCCGGCTCTCCGGTGCGGTCCCGCAAAATGTTTGCATGGGCTGCCGAGCAAGAAATCGATTATATCGATGGAGCGATTTTGACCCCCACCCCAACCATCGGAACACCGGCGGCAGTCATTTTGTACAATGGACCGGAGCTCGTCTATAAGGCTGCTCAACCAGTATTAGCCAGCTTGGGCGGTACTGCTTCCTATCTTGGCGCATCCCCCGGCCGGGCAGCGGCGTTTGACGTGGCCTTGCTTGATTACTTTTGGACGTGTATGAGCGGGTATTCGAAAAAATGGATTCCCCAGGTTGTTCGCATCTCTAAAACGATTATAAATCGTCCCGACTCAAATTATCGTACTAAGATCCAGTCTCCAATCGTTGCACCACATAAAATTCCCCGGTGGATATTCGAAGCTGCACTCGGCGGCCAATATAAAGCCTAGTTTCCTGCAAATGGCGTTTGATGCCGGATTGTCGATGGACGGAAATGCATGCATATACCTTCTTTTCTTCTCTGCGCTAGCGCTGGCAATAGCGGCTTCGGCCGCTCTAGCCGCAATTCCTTTTCCTTGGAACGGCGGCAAGACGCCCCAACCTACCTCGTATATAGTCTCCTCTTGCCAGACACGCTCCCAGTACCCGATGTTGCCCACCGCTTCGAGCTCCGGGAGCAGAACTATACTGTACATACGCCCTGTACATACGCCCTGTACCTTTCCCTTCGATCTCAACGTATCGTTTGTGGCGGTTCAGGACCTGCTCCTCTGTCTCCGGACCTCCTAAGTGCTCGAGCATCTCCGGTGCATTCATACGATACAGCAATGCAAGGTCGGTATCTGCCCAGGGCTTAATCTTTACTTGCAATTCATTGGTTTGATTCAACGAATCCCTCGCTCCTTTACGCTATCGGCTGATGTTTTTAGATTATAACACATAGGGAACGTATGTTTCCATCGAAAAATCCCTTCCTGATAAAAAGTAGCAAGGCAGCCCAGGCGGTCTAAGAAGACCGGACGGACTGCCTTGTTCGTTATATGGGCTGCGAGCGCGCCTGTCTCCCGCTTGTGGATGCGTTCGTCGGTCTTCCTTCCAGGTCCTGCCACCAGAAATCCCGCTGCGGTAATAGCGGAATCTGATCCAGATAGACCGGTTCGCCGATTCTAGGAATCCGGTAAGGAATGCTCTGCTCTTCGGCCGCGGCCGATACCCTTCTTGCGGGATCGTTCCAGTCATGCAGCGCCAAAGTGAACCCTCCCCAATGTACGGGCAGCAGAACCCCTCCCTGAACGTCCCGATGCGCTTGCACCGTCTCCTCCGGTAGCATATGCACGCCACTCCAGCGCTTGTCATATTGCCCGCATTCCATAATGGCCAGTTCGAACGGTCCGTGCTGACGGCCTATTCGCTCAAAGTGAGGACCGTAGCCCCCGTCCCCGCTGTAGAAGAGACTTCTCTCCTCCGTCTTGATTACCCACGAGCACCATAGGGTGGAATCCCGATCGAACAGCCCTCTTCCCGAGAAATGTCTCGCCGGCGTGCAAGCGAAGCGAATGCCCTGAACGATCTGTTCTTCCCCCCAGTCCAGCTCGATGACGGCATCTGGTGACGCTCCTCGTTTCCGGATTCGCTTGCCGACTCCGAGCGGAACGAGGAAAGTACCCGCCTTCGGAATAAGCTTGCGAATGGAGGAAGAATCCAGATGATCGTAGTGATCGTGAGACAGAACAACAATATCGATCGGAGGAAGCTCCTCAATCGTGATTGGCAAATTAACGCTATATCTCCTATTACGGGAAAAAGGAATCGGCGACGGGTTCTTGCCCAGCATCGGGTCGATTAGGATCGTCTTGCCACCTAGCTGAAGCATTGACGCCGAATGTCCAAACCAGACGACCTTGTCCTTTCCGTCCTTTAGCGTGTCATGCTGAAGAGGGATAATAGGAAGCGGCTGCTTCGGCCTTCTCTGGGTTTTTGGAGATAGAAATTCAAGGAGCATGGACACAAGGTCTCCTGCCCCAAATTTCACAATCGCCGGGATTTCGTTCTGGAATTTTCCGTTCTTGGCTCGATTTGATCGATTCCAATCGTTCACCTGTCTGCTCTCCTCCTCCCGTATCTACGAGTCCGTTTATCTCCGTCAAATTCGTGTTCTCCATCCGGCTCTTCGATCGGCTTTGGCTAAATTCCCTGGTCTATTTTAGGGCAAATCTTTCTTGTATCATTTGCACATAAGCTTCATCGCCTTGAGTTTCTCTTAAAGCTATAATTTGTTTTGCATCTTCACCGGCAATGTATCTCAGTTTATCTGTTCCATCGGTAACTGCTTCATAAATCACTTCAGCTACAAGTTCGGGAGGACTGGATATTTGCTGATTTTCACTTGAAGCTAAATTAAAGAAATTGCTAACATATGCATTATAATCAGTTATTGTTTCTGATTTTGCATGATCCATAGATCTACCGGCAAAATCTGTTGTCATTGAACCGGGTTCTACCAATTTCACTTTAATCCCAAAATTACTTAATTCATAGCTTAACGATTCTGTTAAACCTTCAACTGCGAATTTAGTAGAATTATAAGTTGATATTAATGGAAGTGTTGTTTTACCCGCCATAGATCCTATATTCACAATTATACCTTTTTTATTCTCTCTAAAATGCTTTAAAAATGTTCTGGTAGTATTAATTAAACCAAATACATTTACGTCAAACTCTCTGCGAATTTGCTCATCCGTAGAGATTTCAATCGGTCCAAATAAAGCATATCCTGCATTATTGACCAGGGCATCTATCGTTCCGAATTCTTTTAAAATATCTTCATATGCTTTATTAATTGTTTCTTGTTTTGTAACATCAAGGAGATAAATTTTGACATTTTCAATTTGAGTTAATTCATTTTCGCTTTCTGGCGATCTCATAGTGGCAGCTATATTCCATCCATTTTCTGCAAAATATTTAGCTGTTACCTTTCCAATACCAGATGAAGCTCCTGTTATAACAACTGTTTTCTTTTCCATAGTAATTCCTCCTTCTGAAATTAACTGACGAATCGTCAATAATCAGATTACAGGATAAATTACACGATGTCAACTATGGTGGAATAATGAATTGACAATGTGTTATCATAACTCAAGAGGAGATCGATACAATGGATTTTATAAGGGCAAGAACACCGGATCAAATAACCAGCAGACAGGAAGAAATCATCAATGCCTGCGACACATTATTCTGTCAAAGCGGATATGAGGGCGTAACCTTTAAGGCAATTTCCGAACTGACCTCTTTTACACGCCCGTCGATTTATAACTATTACAAAACTAAAGACGAGGTATTGCTGGACCTTCTGGCCCGGGAATTGCTAAGATGGCAGGCCAGGATGCTGGAAGTAATGAATACTACAGCCAAGATGACAAAAGAACAGTATAGCACTTTTCTGACGAAGACTTTGTTATCGCACGATAAGATGTTGAAGCTGCTTTCCATACTCTTTTCAGTTCTCGAAATCAACAGCAGTGTTGAAAAGCTTGCAGAATTCAAAAAGGTTAGCTATATTCTGGACACTATTGCTGCAAGTTTGGATAAATATTTTCCCGAGGCGCCCCCTGAAAACAAGGCCATTTTCGTTTCAGCGTTTTCGGTGTATATTCTTGGGCTGTATCCGATATCTCATCTGTCGCAAAAACAACTTGAGGCCATGCAGCTAGTCGAGGTTAACCACGCTGTACCTGATCTTGAATATTTGTGTTACCATGGGATACTTCTTCTGCTTTCTGATTTGTGATACTACATTCACCAAATCCTTCGTTTATTATGCGCCACCGCTTCGCGCCTTACCGGCTTCGGCCGGTAGGTCTTGCTTTTCGCTCCGGCGTGCATGAAGTTTATTCAAAAATCAAATACCAGAATAACGCAATCTCATCATTGTGTTTATCAATACCCTGATACAAGTTAAGATCAAGCCCGCCTATTACAAAACCACAACTTTTATAAAATTTGCACGCATTCACGTTGTTGCTTTGCGTCTCCAACATGATTCCGGGCATTCCGCCGTTTTTCGCCCACCGCTTGGCCTGCTCGATCAGTTTACGGCCTACTCCATGCCCTCTATAATTTTTGTCTACCGCTATGTCTTCTACAAGAGCATATTTGTTCCAGTTCCGTTTCAATACGATACGGCCTACTGCTTGATTCCCGGCCCAGGCCAAGTACACTATTCGATCCGGGCTATCGATATAGTCTGAATAATCCTCATCTTCTGCTTCCTGAAACCGTTCTTCCGAATAACTTTTTGTATAGCCGGGAATTGGTTTCACCGTGAATCCGAACTCTCGATCCGTCAAGGACAGGACGAGGGTAGAATCAACAGTAAAACTGTCGTCTATATGCTTCCAGACATTTTCATCTCCAACCGCGAAATTCCGAATCACAATATCCATACTCATCCTCTTAACTGTCTATACTGATCTGTATTCAAGGTGAAGCAATGGAAATGGCTTACCCGAACCATCCAATTCCGACCGGCCGATCTGTACGAATCCAACCCGTTTGTAGAAGGCACACGCTCCGTCGTTTTGCTCATTGACATCAACTTGGAGAGTACTTCCTTTTAATTTTTGGGCATGTTCGATTAAACGGCTGCCTATTCCCATTCCGTGGTGTTCTGGATCTACGAACAGCATCTCGATCTTAGTTCCGACAAGTCCGATAAACCCTGCCGGTTCTTTATTTTCGTTTCTTCTTACCCAGATCTCAACTTCTCTTAAGGCCCCGTTTTGAACTATACTGCGGTAAAATTGGATGTCCGAATCCGTCAAAAAAGTATGGGTACGACATACGGCCCGGTACCAAATATCGACTAATATATCGTGATCACTTTCCTGGTATGGGGTAATTATGTTCGACATCAAGGTTCCTCCTCCAAACGATCGACTTTCAGTGAAACAAGCATAACACGCTGATCCAGGAGGAAACAAGAATGCACATTTCTCCCATGCTTTAGAACTGGCGCCCGGTCAGCAGCCCTTATTCAAAAATCGAAACGGAACTTGATGACAATTTATGGGAAATATTTATTTTCGGACAACATATTTTTTGTTTAAATGTTATAATATGGTTTGCATACGCTTACAATTAAAGGAGAAAGGAGGCTCACAACTCAACGGAAACGGAGCAGTCTCATTTATTTTAAAATTCTAAGGAGGTATTATGATGCTACTAAAGTCAACTTTTGTAAAAATGTTCAGCGCGCTGCTGCTGCTGGCTGGTTTGCTGGTGCCCCCAGCGACGGCGCAGACAGCCCCTGCGGCGGCTCTCGCGCCGCCGGCAGGTGTAACGCCGGGGACGCTATCACAGATCACGTCGTTCGGCAACAACCCGAGCGGCCTGAAAATGTACGTCTACGTGCCGCGCAACCTGGCCCCGAATCCTGCATTGCTGGTGGCCGTACACTTCTGTTCGGGTTCGGCTTCTGCTTTCTACAACGGCTATGCTCGCGACTTCGTCACAGCCGCTGAGCAGTACGGCTACATCATCGTTTTCCCCGAATCCACGCACACCGAATTCAGCAGCTGCTTCGACGTGTGGAGTCCGAAAGCGCTTACTCGCGGCGGCGGCAGCGATCCTGTCGGCATCATGTCGATGGTATCGTGGACCAAGGCGAATTATAACATCGACTCCAGCCGTGTCTACGTGACCGGCGCATCCTCCGGTGCGATGATGACCAACGTACTGCTCGCCGAGTACCCGGACGTCTTCGCTGCCGGAACGGTGTTCATGGGCGTGCCCGCCACCTGCTTCGCCACCGGCAGCGCCACCAACTTCTGGAACAGTCAGTGCGCGAACGGCCAGATTTCCAAGACCGCCCAACAGTGGGGAGCCGCCGCCCGCGCGATGTTCCCCGGCTACACAGGAAGCTACCCGCGCATCCAGCTCTGGCACGGTACTGCCGACAATATACTTAACTACAACAACTTCAAAGAAGAAATCAAGCAGTGGACCAATCTGCGCGGCGTCTCCGCCACCCCGGTCAACACCGATAGCCCGCAGTCGGGCTGGACCCGCACACGCTACGGCAGCACTTCCACCCAACCACCGGTTGAGGCAATCAGCGTGCAGGGCGCCGGTCACTCGATGCCCCAGTCCGCGGTCGGCTACTCGATCGCCTTCCTCGGCCTGAACATCAGGCGGTGATTCCGGCAGCGGAACAACGGGCGAAATTCAACTGCGCGACGCCTTAAAAAAGTCGATCTCAAACGAGACAAGGAGCCCTTGCGGGCTCCTTGTCGTTTTTTCTGATGCCTCTCGACTCTTACTCTTCCCCTGTTGCAATCGGGTTGTCTTCCCAACTGATCCAATCGCTCCAGCTGCCGGAATACAGCTTCACATTCGCGAAGCCCGCTTCTTTCAGCGCGAGCACGTTCGGGCATGCGGTTACGCCCGATCCGCAGTACACGATGATCTCTTCCGCGTCCTTCAGCCCGGCAAAATGCCGCTGCTGCTCTTCCGCGGATTTCCACGCGCCGCTTTCGTCCAGCACGCCTTTCCAGAAGTAATTGCGCGCGCCCGGGATATGCCCGGCGGCGGCATCGATCGGCTCTTCCAGGCCGAGGTAGCGCCGCGGCTCGCGGGAATCCACAAGCACGGTGCCTTCGCGGCCCAGCTTGTCCTTCACCTCGTCCATGCTGGCGAGCATGGCGCGGTTCACCTTCGGCGAGAACGTGCGCGGATATACGGCAGGTTCTTCGGCAGTGACCGGGTAGCCGGCTGTTTTCCATGCGGTATACCCTTGGTCGAGCACATAAACTTCGGAATGACCGAGGAATCTCAGCATCCACCACAGCCGGGAAGCCATTGCGCCGCCTTGATCGTCATAGGCGACTACGGTTTTGGTTCCGTCAATGCCCAGATTGCCGACGAGAATCGAAAAAGCGCCGAGATCAGGCAGCGGATGCCGGCCTCCGTGGGCCATAAGAGAGCCCGAGAGATCTTTTTCCAAATCTACATAGACGGCTCCGGGTATGTGGTCAAGCTGGTAGCTTGTTCTGCCGGATTCCGGTTGTCCCAGCGCAAACCGGCAGTCCGCGATCACGATATTCGCGTCTCCCAATTGGCCGAGCAGCCATGATTGGCTTACGATATTTTCCAAAATAAGGGCACCACCTTCGTAAAATAGACTTGATTAATCGCCAATCCCCATGGTCGGATTGATGGAGTAGCTCAGCCAGTTGCCCAGCTCTCCTCCCATTTTATCGTAAAACCGCTGCGCACGGGAATTATCTTTGGCCGTTGTCCATGAAAGTCTGGCGTAGCCGTTCCTTGCGGCATAACCTTTGGAAGCGGCAAAAAGCTTCTGTGCCGCGCCTTGTCCCCGTTCCGCCTCAATAACGAACAAATCGTTCATGACGGCGATTTTGGCTGCCCGCAGCGTGCTGAATGTGAAGTACAACGTAGCAAAACCGACCAATGTGCCGTCATCGGTTTCGGCCACGAACTGGATGCCTTCTTTTTGTTCCAGCAATGTATGGATCAATGCGTTCAACTTCTCGTCTTCCGGCGGCCGATACTCGTAAAAGCCGACGATATAAGCAAGCATAAGCTCACGGAGCTGAGTAATATCCTGCACGGTTGCTTCTCGAATGGTAGTTTGGGACATGGTGGAACCTCCTTCGGGTTTTTCATTGGATACTGGGTTCGTGTGCGGCAAATCTATAACTCTATTGTACGATAATAGCGTTCACAATGAATTGAGAATTTTCTGGAAACTTACAAAGCAGCGGCAGTATATACGAATTTTGTAGCCAAACTTGCCGAGAAAAGCTACCATTAACGAATGAAGACTCGGCAAATTGCAAGTAAACCGCAAGCAAAGCACAGGCCGGACCCTATTCTATCAAAAAGGATGATAGCCCCATGAATCCAGTCTTAAACTGGCGCATAATTCCTCTCACCGAAGAACACGGCAAACAATTGTGCTGCTGGGCGTACGAGCCCCCCTGGGATATTTGCAATTGGCCTTCATGGCAGGAAATGCTCGCTGACGGCAAGGAGTTCGCCGATCCGGCGATCAGGGCGGAGCAATACTGCGGCATTGTCGATGCCGATGGGCGGCTGTGCGGATTCGCGCAATTTTTCCCGCTTGCAGGCGTTACCCGGCTGGGGCTCGGACTAAGACCGGACTTGTGCGGGCAAGGTCTGGGAGCCGCATTCATGAAGCTGATCGTGCAGGAAGCGCAGAGAAGATCGCCCGCGCAGGAAATCGATCTGGAAGTGCTGACCGATAACGAAAGGGCGATCCGCGCCTACGAAAAGGCCGGTTTTGCCGTTACGGATACGTATGAAAAAATGACTCCGTCAGGACCGGACGCATTTCACTGCATGGTCTATCAAAAGCACGAGTGAGCACCCGGACCCGGTTCTAAGCCGCATGCAAACCGCATGCAACCTGCAAGCTAGGAGTCTGTCCGATGAAGATTCTATGCACGCCGCCCGCCAGACTCCTAGCCGGAATGCACGCCGCCATAAGCAAGCTCGAACTGCCGGGCCGTGCTAAAGTCCAGCTCGGTCAAGCCACCCGCATGCCAGGTGGTCAGGCGGAGCGTGACCGTTTTATAATCGATGGCGATCAGGGGATGGTGGTTGCAGGCTTCCGCAATGCGGGCGACTTCGTTCACGAATCCGATTCCTTCAAGAAATTCGGCAAAACGATATTTTCTCACGATCCACTTCCGATCATCAAGCGTCCAGCCGGTCAAGCCCGCAAGACGGTTGGCAACCTCCTCCACGGACAGCTTTGCGGACATCCGAACGCCTCCCTACTCGTAATCGTACACGGCCATATCGGCCGCGCTCTCGCCTGCATAGGTGCGCAGCAGCTCCAAAAACGGCAAGCCGTAGTTGCGGAACTTCACCTCGCCGACACCTTTGATCCGCAGCATGCCGGCTTCCGTCGTCGGACATATCTCGCTCATCTCGCGCAGCGTGCTGTCGGAGAAAATAATATACGGCGGCACTTTCTCCCGCTGGGCAATTTCCCGGCGCAGCAGGCGAAGCTGCTCGAACAAGGTGTTGTCGACGGCAGCGGCTTTGATCTGCTGTTTGCGCACTTTTTGGTACACCTGCAGCTTGCCTTGCAAAACCTCCGCTGCGGGCTGCAGCAGCTTCACGACCGGATACTGGCCTTCGGACAGCTGCAAGTAGCCTTCGGAGATCAGCACGTTGATCAGGTCGGAAATTTCCTTTTCCGGCAAGTCACGCATTATACCGTATGTTTGCAGGCGGTCGAAGCGGTAGTCGAGAATTTTTTTGGCTTTCGAGCCCTTGAGCACGGAGGCGACCATCGAAATCCCGAACCGCTCTTGCATGCGCCGGATGCAGGAAAAGATTTTTTGCGCTTCGACGGTAATGTCCACGGTATCCCGGTCATCCTTGCAGGAGCTGCAGTTCCCGCATGTGTCTTTGACATTTTTTTCGTCAAAATAATGCAAAATATAATTGCGCAGGCAGCGGGGCGAGTAGCAGTAGTCGATCATGATCTGCAGCTTTTTGTACTCGTTCGCTTTGCGTTCAGGCGACAGCTGATTTTGCTCGATCAGGAACTTCTGCGTCATAATGTCCTGCGCGCTGAACAGCAGAATGCATTCGCTCGGCTCTCCGTCGCGCCCGGCGCGGCCCGCTTCCTGGTAATACGCCTCCATATTTTTCGGCATATTGTAGTGAATGACGTACCGCACGTTGGATTTATCGATGCCCATGCCAAAAGCGTTCGTCGCAATCATCACGCGAATATCGTCGTAAATGAACGACTCCTGCATATGGGAGCGCTCCTCGTCCGATAACCCGGCGTGATACCGGCCGACGGCGAACCCTTTTTTGCGCAGCAGCTCGTGAAGATCCTCCACTTCCTTGCGCGTGGCGGCATAAATAATGCCCGGCTGATGCGTATGCTCTTTGACGTAGTTCAAAATGTAATCCCGCTTGTTCTCGCCGCGCAAAATCGTCAGCTCCAGATTGTCCCGGCTGAAGCCGTTGATATAAATGCCCGCATCCTCCAGCTCCAGCAGCCGCGCGATGTCCTCCGTCACTTCAGCCGTAGCGGTCGCCGTAAAAGCGGCCACGATCGGGCGGTTCGGCAGCTCGCGGATAAACGGCGCAATCGCCACATAGCTCGGGCGAAAATCGTGCCCCCACTGCGACACGCAGTGCGCCTCGTCGATGGCGACAAAAGGCAGGTTCAACGCGGCCATCCTGGCGCGGAACCGCTCCGACTCCAGGCGCTCGGGTGCTATGTACAGCAGCTTGTATTTGCCCTGCATGGCCCCTTGGATGCGCTGCTGCACTTCCCTCGCTTCCAGCGTGCTGTTGATGAACGTGGCAGGTATGCCCAAACTGTTCAGCGCATCCACCTGGTCCTTCATCAGCGAAATAAGCGGCGAAATGACGAGCGTCACGCCATCCATGAGCAGTGCCGGAACTTGATAGCATATGGATTTGCCGCCTCCCGTAGGCATGATGCCGAGCGTATCCTTGCCCTCCAGAAGATTGGCGATAATATTTTTTTGGCCTTCGCGAAATTCCGAGTAACCGTAAACCTGCTGCAACACTTTTCTGGCTTCAGAAAGCATGGTTTCCATACTCCTTAACAAAGTTTAATCCATTCTTCCATGATACCATACTCTGTCAATTTGCTTCAGTACAATTGTTCCTCGACGGGCGGCCGGGCGAATGTGGGACAAAATCAACATGCGTACGGCAAACAAATATGTCCCTAAAAGCGTTCTGCGACGACGACGCATAGCTGCGGTTAAACCCCCGACTTCGGGCAACCATCCCCCCCCCCAAAAAATCCCTGCACTTTCGCAGGTTTTTGCGGGCTGGAAGCATGTGGTCGACCAACCGCTGTCATGAGGCGCAACACCGCACATTGGGAGCTGCACGCGGTGCGAAAAGCATGGCGGGCCTGTCCACCCGCCGCGCCAAGCGCCTTGAGAAGCGCGCGATATGCCAAAAAAGCCGGTTCCTCGCGGAACGGCCCTCTTTTCCTGCCCGGTTCGGTTATACCAAATAAATGACAGAGACGAGCTTTTCGCCGTCATGTACTTTCAGCACATGATTCGCCGAATCGTAACGAACCGTCCCGACTCCCACCTGCATCACGGGCGAACTGCCCAATCCGTAAAAAATGTCGTCAGCCAGCGTGCGCAGGCATTCCTCCCGCTCTTCCGCTGAAAGCTCCTGCCACTCTTCCTCGCTCATCTCGAACAAATCGTAATAACCGTCCACAAGCGCTATGCCGCGCATGAAATCGGTTACAATATCCTTATACTCCCTGCCGTATTTAATCCCCATTCGACTTCTCCTTTCGGTACGGCATCGGCAAACCGCCCATATGCGGCCACCCCTCATTCCGTAGTACCACTTTATCACATTATAGACAGGAATTGCAGAGTTAGTCGTCCGGGAATCCGTCAGAGAAATCGGGCATGCACAAAAGCGGCTTCTCCCACCAGGCGCCTTGCGGTACGGATAAAAAATTATACTTTGGCATAAACTATGGAAATGGGCAATTTCGGAAAAAATCTGTTACTATGGAAGAAGGAATGTACCGCTCGGAGGTAGAAAAAGCGCTCATGCTGAAACTGCAGATTTCCAAAAATCGAATGAACTACCTATTGAAGCAGATCCAGCACCACTATGACGCCGTCATACTGGAGCAAGGCTGGGAATATTATCACAAAAACCGTGTGACCCATGTTGAATTAGCCGGCACCAGCATCCGCGCGCGGGTCCAAGGAAATCAGGTCTACGAGACGGTCGTCAATCTCGAAGACTTCACGCATAGTCAATGCAGCTGCTCCTATGATGGTTATTGCAAACACATAGCCGCGGCTTTTTTCAGCTTGTACGCGCCGTACGGCCGCCCGGAGCTGCTGCTGCAGCAGCTCAAGCAGGCGATCCACACCCGGAAAAAGCCGATTCGCGGCGCCGCCGTGATCCCGGAACGCAAATCGGAAAAGCCGAACGTGCCGCTGGAAGCGTCGATGCCGGTGGAATGGCACCGTTTTTTTGAAGGCAAGTTTCACGGATTTTCCATTTCCCACCAGCATTCGATTGAAACTTTTTACGAATCGGCGCTGGAAACGCTGCCCGCTTACGCGGAAAACTGGAGAATATCGGTCCGGGAGCTGTATCGGCTCCATATCGTACTTTTTATGAACCGCAAGATCGAGCAGTTTTATCAGGAAACGAAAAGCTCCTACTTGTCTTATTATCATGAAAACGGCTGCAAAATCGCCGCCAAAAACTGCGAGGACCGGCTCGTTGAGGCGCTGGAACGCATCGATGGGAATAAGTCTTTTCGGGAAGATCCGAAGCATTGGCAGGCCACTTTGAAAATGCTCGGCGAGTTCGCCCTGCACGGCAAAGATAGTCCGATCGATTGGCTGTTCGTGTACCGGTCGGTTTGGTGGCAGCTCGCCGGGCAGACGGAGTGGCTGCAGGAAGAAATGCAGCGTCTGGATGTGCTGCTGGGCAAAAAAGAATCGCTCCCCCGCAAAAAAGATACGCTGATCATGGCGAGGGCCCATTTCGATATCGTCCAGGACCGAACGGATGCCGCTTTCCGGCAGCTTGCAGGGCTGAACCATCCGCAAACGAGAGATTTTTTTATTTACCTGAATTATTACTATAACGCGAGGCAGTGGGAAAAAACGCTGGTGTGGCTCCGCTATTTGCTGCCAACCGCCGCTACGGCGAACCATGACGATTTTCGCGCCTTCTGCCAATACTGGCAGGACACGGCCAAGCATCTGGATTCGGACAGCGAGTGGGTGCAGGTCATGGAATCGCTCCTCCCCCGCTCCTATTACTATTATACCGCCTACCTGCTGCATACGAAGCGGTACCGGCAGTGGATCGACCTCCAGCTCGCCAACCGCATCTCGCCGCTCAACTTGTATGCGCTTGAGCTGCGGGCGATCGAAGAGCACGATGCCGAGCTGCTGCTGCCGCTCTACCATCAAGCGGCGGAACGGGCGGTGCTGGAGAAAAACCGCGCCTCCTACAAAACAGCCGTCCGCCTCCTCAAAAAGCTGCACGGCTTCTACAAACAGCTCGGGCAGGAAGACCGCTGGGAGCACTACATTTATCGGCTGGCCGATAAATTCTCGCGGCTGCGCGCTTTTCAAGAAGAGCTGAAGAAAGGAAAATGGATTCGATGATCGAAACCAGCGCCCTTAAGGTTCACGTTAGCTTCATGCCCGGCGGCTCCCTGTTTCTGTGGGGCTCTCGGGAAAACGGCGGCATCTGGGATGCGCTCGATTTGAAGCATCTGTTGTTCGCCTGGCACCGGGCGTCTTTCTACGGCACGTTCTACGAGCCCGGCGAATGGCAGCACCGCGAAGGCATCGAACTTCCGCCGCTTGAGGCGCTCGAATATTTCAGCAATCCGCAGACGGCCCAGCATTTGAAGCTGATCTGGAGCCAGGAATGCTCCGATCTGATGCGGCTTGCCCCGGCAATCAAAGAAGCGCTGGCTCAAGGGGCTTTCATGCCCGATTACGACAAGTGGAAAACGGGTGAAATCGGCTGGAAGCTCCAGCTACCCGAGGAGCTGCAAGCTTTGGAGACGCCGGCAAATCTGGCGTGGATTCATGCGCTGATCCCGGAATGGGTGGAGTCGGACGGCGTCATGAAAGACAATCTGCGCAAGCTCGAAGCCGCCTACCCGCTTATGCGGCGCGGCGAGATCGGCGCCGAGATTTGGCTCGACGAGGAAGACTGGCTCGTCGCGATCGGCTGGCGCCAGGACCGGACGCCGATGCGCACCTGCCTGCAGCTCGCCGAGCCCGACCTCGCGCACGGCCCTGACTGGCAGCTGCGCATCGTGCTGCAGGACCGGCTGGCGCCGGAGGTGCTGCGCACGGTGGCGCCTGACGGCACGCCCGTGCCGGGCGAGCTGCCCCTGCCGGAGGCGTGGCAGCCCGAGATCGGCCGCGTGCAGCGCGACGCGGCCAAATGGCTGCGCATCCTGCCATGGCTGGATGCGGGCGGCGACGGCCTCGTCCTCCGTCAAGAACTGACGGAGGACGAGGCGTGGCGCTTCCTCGCGGAAGGAAGCGCAAGGCTTGTCGAGGCCGGGACGAGCGTCTTTCTCCCGGCCTGGTGGGACCGCATCCGCAAGCTGCGGCCGCGGCTGCGCGCGAAGATCAAGTCTTCCGTCGGCTCGGCCCGGGAAACGATGTTCGGCCTCGGCCAGCTGATGCAGTTCGATTGGAAGCTGGCCATAGGCGATTTGGAACTCACCGAAGAGGAGTTCCTGCTGCTTTTGGAAGAGAAGCGCAAGCTCATCCAGATTCGCGGCAATTGGGTCCAGCTCGACCCGCGTTTTATGGCTCAGGTCGAGCAGATCATGAAGCAGATGCGGAAGAAGCAGGGGCTTTCTTTCCGCGATGTGCTGGAGCTGCATCTGTCGGGCGAAGCCGGCGGCCTGCTGCCGGAAGAGGACGATCCCGATGCGATGCGCTACATCGAAATGGAAGTGGAGCTGAACGAGCAGCTGCGCCACATGATCGACCAGCTTACGCAAACTTCGGCGATTCCGCGGACGGAGCCGCCGGCCAGCTTCCAAGGCTCGCTGCGCCACTATCAGGTGGATGGCATCTCCTGGCTCCTGTTCCTGCGCCGTTTTGGGCTCGGCGGATGTCTCGCCGACGATATGGGTCTCGGCAAAACGATCCAGTGGATCACATATTTGCTGTCCGTCAAAGAGTCCGAGCAGCCGGATGCGCCGTCGCTGCTCATTTGCCCGACCTCCGTGCTGGGCAACTGGCAGATGGAGCTGAAGCGCTTCGCGCCGTCGCTGAAAGTGCACCTGCACTACGGGCCGCAGCGGCTGAAAGGCCCCGACTTTGCGGAGACCGTCCGTCAGACGGATTTGGTGCTGACCTCCTACACGCTGTCTCATTTGGATGAAGCGGAGCTGGCCTCTGTAGCCTGGAACTCCATCTGTCTGGATGAGGCTCAAAATATAAAGAACGCTTATACGAAGCAGGCGTCCGCCATTCGCCGCCTTAACGGCTACCACCGCATCGCGCTGACCGGGACACCGATCGAGAACAGGCTGACCGAGCTGTGGTCGATCTTCGATTTCGCGAATCCGGGCTATCTGGGTACGATCCGCGAATTCACGCACCGCTATGTGAACGCGATCGAGCGGACGCGCGACAGCGATACGATCGGCAAGGTGCAAAAGCTGATCCGTCCTTTCCTGCTCCGCCGCGTGAAAAAGGACCCAGCGATCCAGCTCGATCTGCCGGAGAAGAACGAGTCCAAAACGTTCATCTCGCTGACTGCCGAGCAGGGCTCGCTGTACGAGAATTACATTCAGGACATGTTCGACCGGCTGGATACGCTCTCTCCTATGGAGCGGCGCGGTTTGATCCTCGCCGCGCTGACGAAGCTCAAGCAGGTGTGCAACCACCCTGCCCTAATGCTCAAGGAAGGCCCCGGCGCGCCGTGGAGCGGCCGTTCGAACAAGCTGGAGCGGCTGCTTGAGATGGTGCAGGAGCTGCGCCAGGAAGGCGACAAATGCTTGATTTTCACGCAATTTGTCGAGACGGGCTTGCTGCTGCAGCAAGTGCTGCAGCAGGAGCTCGGCGAACCCGTGCTGTTCCTGCACGGGGGCACGTCCAAAACAGCGCGCGACGAGATGATCGCGCACTTTCAAGATGCCGGCCTGCCGGCCGAGGAGCAGCGCTGCGTCTTCATCCTGTCGCTGAAAGCTGGCGGCATCGGGTTGAACCTGACGGCGGCGAGCCATGTGTTCCACTACGACCGCTGGTGGAACCCCGCCGTCGAGAATCAGGCGACGGACCGCGCCTTCCGCATCGGGCAGACGCGCCATGTCCAGGTGCACAAGTTCGTGACGCTGGGCACGCTGGAAGAGCGCATCGACGAGATGATCGAGCGCAAGCTGGCCTTAAGCCAGCAGATCGTCGGCGCCGGCGAGAACTGGATCACGGAGCTGTCGACCGATGAGCTGCGGGATTTGTTTTCGCTGCGGCGCGAATGGGTCGAGGCGTAAGCCGCCGCGCCATGCTTTCAGGCTGAGGCTGATATGTCGCCCGCAGGATGATTTTGTTTTTGCCAGCGCAGCCGGCAACTTGGATTCTGGCGGTCGGAGTTACTTTTGTGACTGCCAATAAGCTACTAACGCTGCGTAGAATCCGTCATTTCGCATAAACTTGCCGTCTATTGAGTTCAATCGGACAGACTTCTAGGCGACTTGGCTGCGGCGAACGCAAAACCTGCAAAAGTGCAGGCTTTTTCGTCGGAAGTAGTTAGTTTTGAGGAAAAGCCTGCGATTGTGCAGGAATTTTCGATGAAAATAGGTTTTTGCCCTCCGTATGAGCGAAAAAACTGCAGATTTGCAGGAATTGCTCGAAACCGGAGCATCAAGGCGCAAAAAGATGTATTTTTGCAGGTTTTCTGAGCTCGATGCCGGTCAGTGACACACTAACTGGCTCTAGTAAGCGAGTTTTTCGGTCGTCTCATTTATGAAAGCTTTTCTTTTGCTGCCGTTGATTCAACTTGGCTCCCTCGCAGCAGTCTTGCTCAAATGATCGATTCCGCAGTATAATAACATCTATGAGACGAAGAACGTCCCGCTTCATTCATTTGCGAATGAAACCGGGACGTTCTTTCTTTATTTTCGGGAGGGATGCAAGGGATGAATTTTGAGGAGGCGCATGCCGGTTTTATCCGGTACCATTTGCAGAGAAGGACAGGAGAACGAAGAGGCCGGCTGGAGCGGGGGCATCAGGAGGCGGAGAGCTTGTTTTGCCGCAACGTTTGGTGGCCTCTCCGGGGCAACTTTGACGATTTGCATCCGGAATTCGAGGTACTCGACTGGCGGGGTCTATCGTATTTTTGCGATTTCGCCTGGCTGACCCAGGCTGTGAAGCTGATTATCGAAATCAAAGGCTTCGGTCCGCACGTTCGGGATATGGACAGACAAAAATATTGCAACGAGCTGAATCGGGAAACTTTTTTATCCGCCATGGGTTTTCAAGTGATCTCTTTCGCTTATGACGACGTCGCTCAGCGTCCCGAGCTGTGCATCACGCTGCTGCGCATGGTGCTTAGCCGCTATCATTCGGAGGCTTCTCCGGTCAGCCTGACAAGCTTGGCGGAACGGGAAATTGTCCGTCTCGCCTGCCGTCTTGCCCGGCCGCTGCGCCCAATCGACTTGGAAGCCCATCTAAGCGTCAACCATCGCTCAGCCGTTCGAACGCTGCAATCGCTCTGCGCGAAGGGCTTGCTTTCCGCTGCAACCGGAGCGGACGGCAAGCACGTCGTACGGTACGAGCTTCAGCGAAGCGCGGTACAGTTGCTGTAGCAGCAACAGCGTGAAATTTTCCCGTACATTGCAAGGCGTTCCTCACCGGCAAGCGGTTTTGCAGCGCAAAGGGATGTCCCAAACATAACGGAGTGTCGAGATTTTTACAAAAAATTGGATTTTTCGCCGTTTTTTTGCGTTAACCAGTGATGTCTTAGTCGGCTCATCTGCGGGCGGCCTCCTAATCACTGTTGCGACCGGCACGTTCATTGCAGTTATACAATGGAACTGGGGTTTCGAGGGTTTCAACGACTACCGTCGCAAAATATGCAACGCACCTAAAAAGCCAATTCCGGGAACAATTCCTCTCGTTCGTGGATTTCGGCATGACGCGAATCCGGCGTTCCTGCGGTTCCGGCATGATTTCACTGCGACTGAACGGGGTCCTTGGAGTCCCACGGGCGGAGTGCGTCATTCCGCAACACATCCCTTTACTGAGGACTCCTGGCCGGAAAACCTGCGAAAGTACAGGCTTTTACGATGAAAACGGCCTGTTTTGGGAAAAGCCTGCGATTGTGCAGGAATTATCCGCCATGAAGGGGTTGAGCCCTGCTATTCAGCGAAAAGCCTGCAGATTTGCAGGAATTTCTCGTGGCAAGCGTACCAGGGCGAAAAAAGATGTACTTTTGCAGGCTTTTTAAGTATCGCCCCGATCTAGAAAGACAAATTTGCTTGCCTTGGAGGTCTGGCGGGCGGAGTCGCTGCTTAGTTCTCCCGCCAGACTCCTAGGCCGCGAGAATTTCGCAGCCGCTTGGGTCGTTTTGCGCTCATAGAGGTTTTCGCTCTTTCAAAGCAGCAGATCCAGAAAGACGTAGCAGCCGTCCCCGAGCGCGCACGAGAATGTTTGAATTTGGCGGGATGTTTCCAGATCGGTGTACACCTGCGACAGGATGCCCTGTTTGTGCATCTTCATCATCAGGATGTTGGAAATGAAATACGGTCTCCAAATCCAGTTGGAGCCGCGGTATTCCTCATTTTTCCTCCAACCCGCTTCGCTTCGGAAATAATTGGATGAAATCTGATACCCGTCTTCCCGGCATATGTAGATACGCATGCAGTTATCCGTCACGATGCCTGCCATCCGCTCAATGACTTCGTCCGCATCTTCCGCCCCGCCGATGGCAGGCGCTGCGTTCAACAGGTGATTCACGCTTTGTTTCACGCTGAACAGCCTATTGTACCGCTCGAATTCCGCCTGGGAGAACAGATTCATCTCTTCCTTCAACATCGATTTGAAGGCATCCTTGTCCTGCAGCCGGGCCTCCGCTTTGGAAAACAAAAAGCCCTGCACGTATCTCGCCCCGGCCTGAAGCGCCTGGTGCAGCTCCTGCTTCGTCTCTACTCCTTCTACGAGCAAAGAGGCCCCCATCTGTTCCGCCAAAATGGAAAAAGATTGCATCAAAGCTTTGTACCCTGCGTGAGTGGCGCTCTTTTTCAAAATAAGGAGGTCGATCTTCAATATTTTTGGCTGCAAGCTGGCAATGCGGTCAAAGTCGCTGAAGCCGCTCCCGACATCGTCGATCGCAATGGTGCAGCCCGCTTCGCGGTACAACTGGACAATTTCCGTAAGTTCCTGAAGGTGGCCCTTGAACTCCTCTTCGGTAATCTCGATTACGATACGCGCCGGATCGATCCCGTATTTCCGGATCAGCTCAATCGTGGGAAGCTTGCCGCTCTGCTTGTAAGTTTTGTAAATCCACGACGGCTTCAAGTTCAGAAATAGCGCAACGTCTTCATCCGCAGCGGCCAGCCGGTCGATCGCCAGCTCCCTCACATGCCTGTCGATCAAAAGCTGCTGTTCCTCCGGAATGTCCCTGCTCGTAAAGAAGGGTCCAAGACTTTCCACCCGATCTTGTCGAATCCTTCTTCCCAATGACTCGTAACCGGCGATCTCCTGATTCCGTAGAGAAACAATCGGCTGAAAATAGGGAGCCACTTCTTGTTTCGACGGGATCCTACTGTCATTTTGCTGCACGCTGCCGCCTTCCTTTCAACGGGTTTCTCTGCAAACGAACGATTCAACATTTTTTGGAAAAGATTGTTGAAAGTATTGTAATCGACATCCCTCTATCATGCAACGACATATGGCAGGAATTTTGACGTAATATGTCGAATATTTTCAAAAAAATTTTATTTAGAAGGATGTTAGGAGACTTCTTTCCGTGAAATCTTTTTCGAGGCTGCGCCTTTCTTTCATTTATGTCATTATCATTATCGCTTTGCTGGCGCTTGTGAGCACATACAGCTACGTGGCTTCACGCAACGTGGAGCACGAGAGCAGCGCGATCGTCAACGATGCGATTCCGATTACGACGGCCGTCAATAATTTATTGACGGATTTAATTAATCAGGAGACCGGCTTGCGGGGCTATGAATTGGTAGGCGACGAGCAATATTTGCAGCCTTTTACGGCCGGAAAAGAGCAGTTGGACAAAGATTTGGCCACCATTCGCGCGTTCGAAGACACTTATCCCACCCTGCGCTTGTTAGTCGAGACGCAGGCTGTTCCAATTATCAACAATTTGCAAAACCACTATAACAACCAGATCAACCTCATCAAAAGCGGCAATCTGGAGGAAGCCAAAACCCGGATCATCAACGGCAAAACGTTAATGGACCGCTACCGCCTCATTCACAGCAGCATGCTGTCGGACATCGACCATATTACGGCCGACGCCTACGAAGCTTCCAAGAAAGCGGGCAAATATTCCCGTGCCATTAGTTTGATCGGCAGTTTCATCGGCATCGTGATCGGCGGCTTGTCGGTCGTTATCTTCTCCCGCGCGAACCAGGCGGAGAAAGATTTGCGCAGCAGCGAAGAAACGTACCGCTACATGGCCGAAAGCCTGGAAACGCAGAACGAGGAAATCATTGCCCAGCAGGAAGAGCAGCAGGTGACGCTCGCCAAGTTGTCGGAACGCGAACACGAGCTTGAGCTGATCAGCTCCTACCAGGAAAAGCTTACAGGGTATTTCGAGCTGAACGATTTCCTGGGACATTCCCTTCCCGCCCTGCTCGACTCCCTCTTGATGGATTCCGCCCTGGTCGTCATGAAGCGCGAGGATCGTCACCCCGCCGAATACGAAGTGATCTATGCGGTCGGCTACCCGCTGGAATACGTGGGCCGGGCTGAAGCGGAGCTGTTCGGTCCGGCAAAGCGCGTCTTTGACGAGGGGGCCGTGATTGTGCGCAGCCGCATGCTGTCAGGCAACGAACGGGGTCTGCATGAGAGCATTTCGAATGCTGTGGACCAATACTTCCCGCTTTTTGACGACAAGCAAAAGGTGATCGGCTTCCTGCTGTTGACCGAGTATCAGCAAACTTCCTTGCACGAAGACAATCAGCGCCTGGTCCGCGGCCTGATCCGGCAGTTCGGGCTGGCCTTCCATACCCAGGTGCTGAACGAAGAGCGCCGCAGGCAGTCGGTCCATCTGGAAGAGCTGAACGATCAATTGATCAAGGAGAAACAGTTCATCGAAGATCAGCGCGATCTGATCGAAAGCATTCTCGAAGCCGCTCACGAAGGCATGATGATGTGCGACTCGCAAGGCGTCGTCTTGTTTGCGAATCAGCGGATGGAGCGGTATTTCAAATTGCACCGGCACATCGGCCGCAATCTTGTGGAAAGCTGTTACGAAATTGCCCGCGAGACGGCCGGCTTCACGGCAGTAGCTTCTTCCATTCAAACTATGCTGGAAGGCGGGCTCCCGCATTTGACGCAGCGGTTCAGCTTCGGGACTGAGGAAACGCTGCAGCATGCCGAACTGTATGCTACCGTCGTCGGCGGAGAGGCGGTTCTGAAAGGCTATTTGTTCGTATTCCGCGACCGGACCGAAGAGGAACGGGTCGACGAAATGAAAAACGAGTTTATCAGCATCGTGTCTCATGAGCTGAGAACACCGCTGGCGAGTGTCCTCGGTTTCATCGAGATACTTATTCACCGCGATCTTCCGCAAGAAAAACAGAAGAAGTACATGGACACGATTCATAAGGAAGCGCTGCGTCTATCGAATCTGATTAACGATTTTCTCGATTTGCAGCGCATGGAATCCGGCAAGCAGGTGTATCATTTCTCCCCGGTTGACCTGGTTCCCGCCGTTCAGGAAGTTGTCGAGCAATGGCAAAATAAAGAGCACCGCATTATCGTCCGCCAGCAGCAACCGGAGCTCTGGGTTCGCGCCGACGCGGACAGGCTTCGCCAAGTGTTCCATAATCTGATCAGCAACGCCATCAAATATTCGCCCGGCGCGGATCGGGTTGACATTTACCTGGCTGCTTCAGGCGGCAAAGCTTCCATATCCGTGCAGGATTACGGCCTCGGCATCCCGGAAGACGCCCACGAGCATCTTTTCACCAAGTTTTTCCGTGTCGATAACTCGGACAGGCGGCAAATCGGCGGCACAGGGCTCGGCCTTGCCATCGTCAAAGAAATTATCGAGGGCCATGCCGGCCGGGTAAGCTTCAGCTCCGAGATGGGCGTGGGGACAACTTTCACGCTGGAGCTGGAT
The DNA here is from genome assembly GCF_057749925.1 of Paenibacillus sp. sgz302191. Classification (NCBI taxonomy): domain Bacteria; kingdom Bacillati; phylum Bacillota; class Bacilli; order Caryophanales; family Paenibacillaceae; genus Paenibacillus; species Paenibacillus sp. sgz302191. The sequence continues at coordinate 6,396 of NZ_JBYLHY010000052.1, read as the reverse complement.
TTGTTCGAGCTGTCCTCAATCGACGGCCGGATCGTCATCTTTGAGGATGACGACAATTTGGCCAAGCTGATTCAAGTCGCTTTGAACAAACTCGGGCTTCCTTCCATGCAGTTCCGCTCGGCGGAAGAAGGCATTCTTGCCCTGGAGCGCGAAAGCGCCGCCCGCCCGCTGCTGTTTATCGTCGACATCCTTCTGGAAGGGGCGAAGACGGGCTGGGATTTCCTTGCGGAGCTGTACCGCCATCCCGTGCACTGCCAAACGCCTGTGATCGTGTCCACAGCTCTGGATCCGCCGCATGACTACCAGGAGAAAGAAATCGAGAAATATATGAAAAAGCCTTTCACGATGGAGCGGCTCGTGCAAGTGGCCCAGCGGCTGCTGGATTCGCATGGGCACCATTCTTACGTATTCCCGGCCCAGGATAAGGAATACCTCTCCACGGTCCTGGAACGCAGCGGTATCGAGGTATCGGAGATGAAAGAAAATCTCGATATGATCGAAGTGGAGATCAAGAAAGCTTCGCCCCCAGCGGCCCCGAAACGCCCAACCGGGCAGTAGCGGCCCTCGCCGTCAACTGAGCAAGACGCCTCATTCCGCTTGAGATAGCGGTTTCGGAGGCGTCTTTTCCTATCCTTCGAGACCGGCATTTTCAATTTTTGTAAAGATAAAGGATTTTCTTTCCTTCGCAGCCAATATACTGTAGAAAAAAAAGAGGAAAGGCGTGATCGAGTGGCACAGCTAGAACCCGTTTCCGGCGGGCGGCCTGCCCGCAAGGCCTGGGCATTGTTTTTCTCCCTGCCCATCCTGTCCTGGGCGATGTACGATTTTGCCAATACGATATTTTCGTCCAATATTGTCACGATCTTTTATCCTTTTTATTTGACCGGGGCGCTCGGCAAAAGCGAAGAAATGAACCAGATCGCGAGCACTTTCATTACGTATTCCAACGCTGTTTCCGCTTTGTTTCTCGTCCTGCTCTCCCCCTTGTTCGGAGTATGGATCGACCGGACAGGCAAGAAAAAAGCGTTCCTCGTCCCCTTCACGCTCATCTGCATCGCCGCCACGCTGCTCATGGGAGCTTCGGCTCTTTGGCCTACGGAACGGCAGTGGGCGGGCCTCAACGCTTCGATTCTGGGCGTCATCTTTTTCTTTATGATCGCCAAATTTTTCTATAATTCGTGCCTGGTCTTTTACGATTCCATGATCTCCGACCTCGGCAACGCCCGGGAACTGCCCGTCATTTCCGGCTTCGGCGTCGCTGTCGGGTATATCGGCACACTCGTCGGGCTTGTCGTTTTCCCGCTGATCGGGGATAAGCACTATGAGTACACGTTCATCCCCAGCGCATTGATGTTCCTGCTGTTCTCCTTGCCGATCATGCTCTTTTATAAAGAAAAACCTGCGGCATCAGCAGACGCCGGGAAATCGCTGCTGAGCGGCTACCGGGAAATTTGGCTGACGTTCAAAGAGGCCAGACGTTATCGTGCAGCCTTTCTTTTTATGATCGCTTACTTCTTTTTTAACGATGCGATTGCTACGGCGATTGCCGTGATGGCGGTCTATGCCAGTACGGTCATGGGCTTCAGCACCGGACAGTTTATTTTGCTCTATCTGGTATCGACGTTCTCCAGCATTGTAGGCTCCTTCCTGTTCGGCTACATTACCCGCGCTCTTGGCTCCAAACGCGCCGTATCGGTGGTCGCCGCCATTTTGATCGTGGCGATTGCGCTCGCCTCTTCGGCCGCCAGCCAAAGCCTTTTCTGGATTGCCGGCAGCCTGTACGGCGTGTCGATGGGCGCGATGTGGGTGACTTCCCGCACGCTGATTGTGGAGCTGACGCCGGAGGAAAAGCGCGGCCAGTTTTTCGGCTTATTCGCCTTTTCCGGCAAAGTGTCCTCGATTGTAGGCCCCGCTCTCTACGGCTCGATTACATGGGCGCTCGCCGACTCCGGCAACCTCGCCAGCCGCATCGCCCTCGGTTCCTTGATGATTCTTGTCGTCATCGGACTGTTTGTGCATGTCCGGGTGCCGTATACGACAAAGACGCCGCAAAGCTGACCGCGCCCCCTCCGGCTTCCCGCAGTCTTGCGCAAAAGTTGCTTTCCGGCAGCAGGCTCGTTACAATAAGAAATAAATGAAAGGCGTGAGTGGATATGAACAGAATTGCGAAGAAGCGTATGCGTCATCCTTTCTTTCATATTTCTCATTGGACGAAACACTAGAGCATTCATTGCTTTAGTGTTTTTTTATTGCCTTTTGAAGGAGGAGCTGCCAAATGAGGTACCAAAGAGTTCTGATTAAACTGAGCGGCGGTGCCGTAGCGGGAGGAAGCGAATTCGGCTTCGATCCGGCGAGACTCGATCATATTGCGGGCGAGATTATGACCGTAGTCGGCATGGGCGTTGAAGTGTGCCTCGTTATCGGGGGCGGCAACATTTTTCGCGGCAATATGGGCGAGAGCTGGGGCATTGAAAAAGCGGAGGCCGACAATATCGGAACGCTGGCGACCGTGATCAACAGCTTGATGCTGCGGGGTGTCCTCAAAGCCAAAACCGACGCGGAAGTGCGCGTCATGACCGCGATTCCGATCGCATCGGTGGCGGAGCCTTTCATTAGATTGCGGGCCATCCACCATTTGGAAAAAGGGTACATCGTTATTTTTGCCGGCGGCAACGGCCAGCCTTACGTAACGACCGATTATCCTTCGGTTCAGAGAGCGATTGAGGTGAACTGCGACGCCATTCTGGTCGCCAAGCAAGGCGTCGACGCCGTATACGACAAAGACCCCAAACTCCATGCGGATGCCAGGCAGTACAAGTCCCTCCACTACAACGACGTCATTCAAAACAATTTGAAAGTGATGGATCAATCCGCATTCATTTTGGCACGGGATTATCACCTGCCTATTCATGTGTTCAATTTCGACAAACCCGGATCAATGAAAGAAATTTGCGAAGGCAAAAACACGGGCACGCTGATCAGCAAGGATTCCGTACTCACGTTCATATAACCGTAAAAAGGATACAGGAGCAGCCGAGCGTCTGCCTCTGTATCCTTTTTTTCATCCGAGCGGCGCCGGATATACGTAGTAATCGTTCACGTTCTTCGTCTCAAAACCGCAAGACTTGTATAGCCCAAGCGCGCCTTCGTTACCTACGGCAACTTCCAGCTTCATGACGCCCGTCTGGCCCTGCTCCTGCAAATACCCGATCGTCTGCCGCAATATGCTGCGTCCATACCCCAGGCCCCGCTTCTCAGGCAGCACGCAAAAACCGTAAATGAACGAGGAGCCGTCCTTTTCCACCATCGCGCCGATCTTTCCGATCGGTTCCCAATCCGGGCCGAGCTCGGCAATAAGGGTGCGTTCTTTTTCCCCGTTGATCGTTTCCGTCACATACTCCCTTGCGTCCTGCTCGGCCATCGCAAACCCGGCCATATTCAGGGCGACGAGCAGCTCCGTATCGCTCCTGTCGGCCAGACGGAGGCGAATCCCGTGGGTTTCCGCAGGCGAATCCTGCGCCGTATAACCGCTGTTCTTTTCCATGACATACTCGGAAAAATCGTATACCGCGCCGAATTGGGCAAGGTATGCCTTGCCGCCGGCCGAGCCGCGCTGATTGATAAAGATCAGCTTCGGAATCGCTCTGCGGCTGCACTCCTCTTGGGCGGCTTTCGTCAATTCGCTGAATATGCCGCGCCGTCGATAATCGGGATGCACCATACCGCTGATTTCCGCTTCGGCCGAAATAAAACTGTAAATGCCCAAAAATCCGACCAAACGCCCCTCGTCATAGTACAAAAAATCGTTCAAAACCCCTTCGGGCCGGCTCGCAAGCGTGCCCCAATTCAGCTTGATTTCAATCTGCTCCGCCGCATTGCAAATATCGGCCAGACGCCGTACCTCTTCCAGTTCCGACGCCGTCAAGCCCACGCTGGGCTGTAATCCATGCCTCAAACGATCTCCCCCATCCCTTTAATTAACCACTGGTTATTAAGGGAATTATACATGTCCCGCGCCCCGCGTGGTAAGCTAAAAAATAACTTTAAACATTTTTTCCGGCGCAAGTGAACGATTCCCGCAGGCTCGTCGTACTATCTACGAACTCAGACAGAGAGGAAGTCAACTTTGGAGGAACGCGAATTAATCGGCCAGGCCATGCAGGGCGATAACGCCGCTCTGTCCATGCTGCTGCGGCAGCATTATGGTTTCGTCTATAAATATCTGCTTAAAATAACGCTGGATTCCCACATGGCCGAGGATCTTGCCCAAGAAACCGCGGTCAAGTGCATCGAGAAAATCAAACTGTACAACGGGCAGTCGAAGTTTTCCTCGTGGATGATAACGATTGCGACGAATCTGTTCATTGATCTGACGCGGCGAAAGAAAAGAGAAATGCTCTGGCAGGAGCAGGAACAATCGCTGCGGCGCATGCAGTGGCAGGTCGGTCAGCAAAATGAAAACTGGCCCGAAGTGCTTAGCATACTGGGGGCCATGTCTCACGACATACGAGTCCCCGTGATTTTGAAGCATTATTACGGGTACACCTACGACGAAATCGGGCTGATGCTGGGGATCGCTGAAGGCACAGCGAAATCCAGAGTGCACAACGGACTGAAGCAATTGCGAAAGGAGCTGGATTAAAGTGGACGCAGAGGATTTCAAAAATAAGTTCAAGAAGCAGGGGGCGGACGGACCCGGGACGAAAGAACCGGAGCCGTCGCCGGCTGACGACTTGGCCGTTCAGGATCTGCAAGCAGGGCTTAACCGGCTGGATGAGCTGTTTCCGGCCTTTACGCCCGACCCGCAATGGTTCGAACGGAAAGTAGCCGAGACCAAAGCCAATCAGCGCTCCCGGCTGATGCAGGATCTGATCAAGCTATGGCTTGCTGCGCTGCTGCTGCTGGGGCTGCTCTATGTAACGATTGCCGCTCAGCCTGTATTATTTATCGCTCTGCAAGCGATAGCCGTCATTGCGCCGTTAGTTTGGCTGCTGCTCGGAAAGCGGGTGAACCGTCATGAATAAACCGAGTCCGGATCAGCTGCCCCTCTGGGCTTGGATCGGCATCGCGCTGCTGGCCCTTGGCCAAAGCACCTGGCTGTTCGTGGATGCCCGCAGGCGAAACGCCAAATACCCGTGGTTTTGGGGCATCTGGGGCATTATACAAATTCCGACTCCGCTGGTCGTCTACTTGTTCGCAGTGCGCAAAATTCACCGTTCCAAAAAGGAGTGATTTTCATGGCATCTCATATGTTTAGATCGGTTCGATCCGGATTTCTGGCCAACAAGCGCATGGTGCTTGTCCTGACTTTGCTGGGAATTTTGGGCGGATTGACCATCATCCCTTACCAGCTGGCGCTTTTGGGTCAAAGCTTAAGCTCCGCAATCCCGCAGGGACAGCCCCCGCTGGCGGTTCTCATCATACTGACGGTTGTGCAAACGGCTGTCATCACTTTCCTCGCAAGCACGATCGGGCTTTCTTTGGCTCCGAAGACCGGACTCGGCGCACCGCTGCTGCGGAGCTGGCTGTACGGAGGGAAGCGGCCCGCTTTTTCGAAAAAGTGGCTGTTTGTTGCGGTATCGGGAAGTTTCTTGGGAAGCTTCTTGCTGATGATGGCGGATACGCTCCTGTTTCAACCGCATCTCCCGAAACTATCGTCGCAGCCGGCCGTGTCCATGTGGAAAAACGCCCTGACATTCGTATACGGAGGCATCGTCGAAGAAGTGCTGGTTCGCTTGTTTCTCATGACAGCATTCGTGTGGATCATCGCCAAATGCCTGGGCGCGCCTTCCCGAATCCCGTCCCCGGTATACTGGATCTCGATTGTCCTCGCCACCATCCTGTTCGGAGCAGGGCATTTGCCCGCCACAGCCGCCTTATTCGGTGATTTGACCCCGCTGATTATCGCAAGAGCGCTGCTCGGCAACGGGCTGCTGGGCATCCTTTTCGGTTACCTGTATTGGAAGAAGGGACTGGAATACGCCATCATTTCCCATATGTTCGGAGATCTTTTCTTACATGTCCTTTGGCCTCTTATTTTAACTTAGGAATAATAAAAACAACCTCTTCCGAGAGGATTCGAAAATGAGCGATCGCGGCTCTATTCAGCAAGTACCCAGCGTAAGGCGGCTAGACAGTGGGAGAGCCTGCGGAAAGTACAGGCCGCCCAAAAACACCCCGCGTCAGAGGCGATAGGATAGCTACAATCTGCCTGACTGCGCGAAGAAAACCTGCAAAAATACATGAATTTGCGTCCTTGATCGCTGGCCAGGTAGCGTCAAGAAGTTTGTGTAAGTCAGTAGGGTAGCTCGTCGAAATAATGGATGAACTGTTATTTTGCGAATATTCAGAACAGATGGCCGGCGGCGGGTGTAGCCCAAGCGAAGGCGCGGGAGT
>NZ_JBYLHY010000051.1:0-37617 GCF_057749925.1 Paenibacillus sp. sgz302191 | reverse complement strand
TTCTAACGTGATGGGGATTTCCCCCATCCATTCAGATATGAAGTTAGGTCTCTTTAGAAACCCCCTAGTTTTGTTGTTCATTTCTGAGCAGGTTGTCTAGGAACAACGCGCACGGGTAGTACCAGCGAAGCTGTCACTATGGGCAATGTAATCCATCTTCTATCAGGAAATTTAGAAAAAAATTTCCACCCCCAGTATATATTTTTGCCTAATGTACCAAATCAATCATGAGTGAACAAGGTGTCTTTCTTTCGCAATCCTCATGATCAAATCAAAAAGAGTAATCCACCCTCGCAATGAAGGGTGGATTACTCTTTGCGGGATGAGCTTAACAGCAGTCGCCCAATCATGCTGCTGTAGAAGCGATTACAAACTCGCTTTGGTATGTCAAACGCTCCGTGATGCCCCGCCGCCGATAGACAATTAGTCGCTTGTGGGTTGTTATGGACCGCTGTACCGTGAATCATTTTCGCCGGGTCAACTTCACGATCTCCGACAAATGTTCGAGCATAGATGCATATCGGTCTTCACCCAGATCATTTAGAACTCTAGCCTGCGCCTGCTCATATAATGGAATTGCGAGGGTAAGGAGTTCCTTGCCTTGGGATGTAATCGCAACAAGTCGGCTTCTGCGATCCTTTCCTTCCGTAATCGAGACTAAACCCCGCCTTTCCAGCGGTTGGAGATCCCGCGACAGCGTGGTCCTATTCAGCATAAGAAAATCGGATAGTTCCGTAATCGTGGAAGGTGAATCAGCCGTGTCAATCGTCATAAGCAACGTATACTGTGTAGCCCGAATACCAGCCGGTCTTAAATATTCATCATACAAGCCCGTAATGGAACGGGAAGCCTCTCGCACATTCCAGCAAGCGCAATCTGCCAAACCGGCCATCGCTGATAACCCTTTCGTCGAACCTTTTTCATTCGTAATTATAAGCATATACACATATTAGTTCGTCGTCAATAGCGGTTCTTGGATTCCTGTCGTTGTTCTTGTATTTCTCAATATTGATCAAAACTTTCTAGTTGCACCTGTTCACCAATTTTATTAATGCTTATGAAGTTCATGTAAGGGGTTCTTAGCTCTTTCAAATTTCAAGTTTACCTATGGACATAACCGCTCAGTTCGTAGCCTAGATTGTCCCTAGTTTCACGGCAGAATGGTGCGTCGCTTCAGCCGTCTCCTTCATACAGTCCCATTCCGAATCCGATTCATGGATCCACGGGAGGATTAACAGCTATTCGTGTAAGAATCGATAAATATAAGCTGCTAGCAACGCGCCAATGACGGTAGCGACGATGTAAACCCACAAATACTCGAACGTTCCTGAGACAAGGGCCGGCGCCAGTGATCGCGCGGGATTCATCGAAGCGCCGCAGATTGGTCCAGCAAACATAGCCTCTAAGCCGACAACTCCACCGATAGCAACTCCGGCAAACTCCTTCACTGCTTTTCCATGAACCGCAGACCCAAGAATGACCAACATGAGAGCAAAAGTAAGAATCAATTCCAACATAAAGGATTGCTCCCATGATCCTCTTGGAAGCGTCGTTCCAAGATGAGCTACGTTCCCGAACAGTCCAAGCAGAACAGAGCTTGCCAGGACCGCACCGGCTACTTGTGAACCGACATACCTAACTGCCGTTTTTGCATCGATGTCGCTGCGTATCCAGAAAGCTACGGTAACTGCAGGATTAAAGTGAGCACCGGAAATATGACCGAATGCATAAATAATAACCATCACAACAAGGCCAAATGTTAAAGCCACACCGATGTGTGTAAGACTACCAGTCAAGCTGTTGATCACAACCGCGCCCGTCCCGGCAAACACCAACATAAACGTGCCGATAAACTCTGCCAAAAGTTCTTTTCGCATACTCGACAATCCCCCCCACCTTTGTAACTTTTATTCTTAGAAAGACTACTTTCTGCAACAAATCGACTAGTGACACCTAATCGAACTACACCTGTTGCGATAGTATGTGATCCAATGCGGCCAAGATTGCGCCCTCAAAACCGGATGCGAAACGTTCCGAAACTTGGACAACCTCAATCGATTGTTAATTGTAGCGGCACCCGATTCTTACTTAACGACACTTCCAAGAACTTTATCCTTGTCAGAAATCGCTCGCGGCGCCTTCTCCTTAGCCTTACGAAATCGCTGCGCCCAACTGATCGTTGGTCAACGCCTGACCGCCAATCCCCCAGGCCCCATCGACCGCGTGAACAACATTGATCCAGATACGCTCTTTAGGCAACTTACCACCTGACATTTCGTGAATAATATTTGTCGCTTCCTCGAAATACCCTTGTTGAATTTCCCTGGTATTGAATGCGATCGACGGCGTTTTCCATTCAATAAAAGCGACAGGCCCTTCTTTCGATCCAGAGAACGTATGTCCTTTCGAAATCAAGTGAATGGAACCTACAATGTTCGGCGTCATGACCTTGTCACCACTGAGACCATGCCATTTCAGCATTGCATCACTGAGACGTGCGAACGCTTGCTTCTCGGTTCCTTGAGGCAAAACACCTTCTGATAGAGTGAGTGTAAGAGGCATAAATATCTTTTCTCCTTTATATTTAGCATAGTTAGTTAGCCCTAGTTGAGCTTATCGTGCAGTCGATACGAAGCCTGACAAGGAATTTACTGTCGTTGAACAGCTATGGTTACTGCCACCGTCTACCCTAGCTTCGTTGTGCGGGATGGTGTCACGCTACCAACCGTTCCCCTCAACTTCCTAGCACCGACATACGTCGGTCTTCGCTTAGGAATCCTCCGTGCTCTTTTATTCGATAATCCGCCATTTTCACGCAATCAAAATGGCTAAATATGTTTCGTAATCGTTTCGCTATCCGGTTTTCAAGGAACAATCGTGAATCCTAATGAATCCGCTTGGCAACGTCTTAAATCCAAGGCCATCGGCGCTGAAGGGTCACTGTCGTGTTCGGAATAGACATGTATAGTTCCCCTTCGTCATTATCACTAAACCTATACTCATTGATTGAGACGGTATCGTGGCCTAACCTAGCCAGGCCAGAATCGCTTCCATCGCCAACAAAAGGATTATATTTACTATGTGTATATACACGCAATAGGTGCAAACTAAATCGTTATGTTCTCTTTCTATTATTGAGGTTTCAATATCCGCCTCACCGTTACCATCCGATATTCTTACCTTTTCACAAAGCATCTCCTTACATAAAGCAATATTTCCTCCTATTTTTCTCTCTCATTCATTAGTTTTCAGGAATAGATCCTGTATTCATCCAGTTTACCGTCCTGGATGTATCATGTCCTCCTATTTGCGTGTATATACACGTTTTTTTTGCTAAAATAAAAAAAATCTGATTGTCGATTCGCTTCCTCGTTCAATATAAGTATATACACGTATTTTGATCGCGTCAAGCGATGATTTTTGAGTTCATCAAGGTTTACTTGGACAGAATCCGTGCATCGGAAATTATGACTATTCGCTCTACCGCATGGGTAGTGTAATTCTATAAAAATCAGACAAGGAAATCAAAAGTAAGTGGATAAATATGTAAATACCTTGTTACGAACTTCTGTTCCATTGCTACTCGAACCCTAATTCCTAATCATATGAAGTTCCGAATAAGTTTTCGTAAACAGAACTTAGTTGTATTTCATTCGTTTGTTGTCTATTAAACTATGCTCAGATATACTGAATTTAAAAGATAAATTCCGATACTGGTGTTTTTAGGAACTTTAATTTTGGGGTGATATCCGTGAAGCGCAGCTGGGAGTTAGAAGAACTCATTGAGCATTTTACGTTACTACCGAATGAAAAGAAATTAGTTGGTAATAAAACTGGAGAAACTCGTATTGGGTTTTCTGTACTGCTTAAATTTTTTCAATATGAAGCCAGATTTCCTCAACAAAAATACGAGGTTCCTAAAGCTGTTATTTCTTATATCGCCAAACAAATCGATGTACTTCCTGAGCTTTATTCGCAGTATGACTGGAATGGCCGAATGATTAAGTATCATCGTGCTCAGATTCGGGAATTCTTCGGTTTCCGAGAAGCAACCGTTAAAGATGCTGATGATATGGCCGAGTGGCTTTGTGAACACGTACTTTATCACGATCACGACGCTAAGCATATTGAAGCCTACGTGTATAGCCGATTTAGAGAACAGCAAATTGAACCTCCCACGGTAGATCGAATAGAAAGGCTTATTCGTTCTGCAATACGTTCTTATGAGGAACTTTTTTTCGAATCTATTTTTCAAAAGTTATCTCCAGTCACGTTAAGACAATTGGATGGTCTGATTGATAGCTTAGATGACATTAAAGAGGATGACTCAGAATTTTCTTTGGATGCTCCATCCAATGGGCAAATAACATTTAACGACTTGAAATCGGATTCGGGTCGTGCCAGCGTTAAAACCATATTTCGTGAGTTTAATAAACTACGTACAATTCGGAATATCGAATTACCGGATCATTTATTTCGAGACATACCTCTAAAGGTAATCAAAAAATACAGACAACGAACCGCTACCGAAGATCTGCGTGAACTAAGACGGCATCCTGATCCTATTCGCTATACACTTCTATCCGCATTTTTTTGGCTGAGAAGCGAAGAAATTACCGATAGTTTGGTCGAGTTGCTTATACAGATCATTCATCAAATTTGGGTACGTGCTGAGAATAGAGTAGATAAAGAAATTCTAAATGACTTAAGGCGTGTTGGTAACAAGTATGGGATATTATTTAACCTGGCTCAGACAGCTATCAACAATCCGGATGGAGTCATTAAAGATGTGCTATATCCTATAGTTAGCGAACAAACGCTAAAGGACTTAGTGAAGGAATTTAAGCACACCGGTCCGGCATACCGCGAAAAAATTCATACCGTCATTAGAAACTCGTACAGCACCCACTACCGGCGAATGGTTCCAGAGCTTCTTAACATGCTAAACTTCCGCTCCAACAATGAGGTTCACCGTCCCGTGATCCGAGCGCTCGAACTCATTAAAATGTACGCTGATACAGGACAGCATTATTTCTCGTTAACGGATGACATTCCGATAGATGGTGTCATTCGTGCTGGGTACAAAGAGATAATTGTTGAAAAGGACGACAAAGGGCAAGAGCGAATCAACCGTATCAACTATGAAATCAGTGCCTTACAAGCACTAAGGGATAAGCTACGCTGCAAAGAAATTTGGGTGGAAGGATCTTATCGCTATCGGAATCCAGAGGAAGATTTACCTCAAGATTTTGAAGAGAGACGCGAAGAAAACTATAAAGCCTTGAATCAGCCGTTGGATGCTGAATCGTTTATTAACAATATCAAGCAAGAGTTGACTCAAGGCTTAGAAAAATTGAATTCAGGGATGCCTAAAAATGAAAAGGTAAAAATTACAACAAAGAAAAATGGGTGGATCGGTCTGTCTCCTCTTGAGCCGCAGCCTGAACCCTTGAACTTATCTAAAATAAAAAGTGAACTCATTCGCCGCTGGCCTATGACGAATTTATTGGACATCTTAAAGGAAGCTGATTTACGTATCCAATTTTCTGGCCAATTTAAAACAGCAGGTGTGAGAGAAACAATCGATCGGTTTACACTTCAAAAGAGGTTAATCTTATGCCTGTACGGGCTGGGAACCAATATGGGACTGAAACGCATTTCTTCTGGCGATCATGGGGAGACGTACAAAGATTTGCTCTATGTGCGCCGTAAATTCATTAACAAAGACAATTTGCGTAATGCAACGTCGGAAATTGTTAATGCGATTTTCCGTTCGAAAATGCAGGATATCTGGGGCGAAGGTACGACTTCATGTGCTTCCGATTCCAAAAAGTTTGGGGCTTGGGATCAGAATCTGATGACAGAGTGGCATATCCGGTACCGTGGCCGCGGCGTCATGATTTACTGGCATGTGGAGAAGAACTCGACGTGCATTTACTCGCAGCTTAAATCGTGTTCATCATCTGAGGTTTCAGCTATGATGGAGGGGTTACTACGGCATTGCACAGATATGAAGTTAGAAAAAAATTATGTGGATACCCATGGGCAAAGTGAAGTAGCTTTTGCTTTTTGTCATCTACTTGGATTTCAGTTAATGCCGAGACTGAAATCAATTGGTTCACAGAAGTTATATCGACCAGAACCGGGAATGACTGATGCTTATTCCAACTTACAGCCGGTACTTACTCGCCCGATTAACTGGGAACTCATCCGACAGCAATATGATCAAATGGTGAAATATGCTACAGCATTACGCTTAGGAACGGCAGAAACAGAAGCGATAATGAAAAGATTTAGTCGTAATAATCAAGTAAAGCATCCTACTTATTTAGCGCTGCAGGAGTTAGGGAAAGCCATAAAGACCATATTTTTATGCGAGTACTTAAATTCAGAAGAAATAAGAAGAGAAATTCACGAAGGTTTAAATGTAGTAGAAAACTGGAATTCCGCAAATAGCTTCATTTTTTGTGGTAAGGGTGGTGAGATCGCTACCAATCGATTAGAGGATCAAGAAATGGCGGTACTATCCCTTCATTTATTACAAAATTGTTTAGTCTATATCAATACTCTGATGCTTCAAAACGTTTTGTCCGATAAAAAGTGGTTTAACTTAATGGCTCCGGAAGATTTTCGAGCGATAACACCTTTAATATATACACATGTGAATCCATACGGCTCCTTTAATTTGAACATGAATGAACGTTTGCTATTGGAAGGTGAATTGTTGGCATGACCGAAAAGAGAATATCGGCAAAAAAGAAGGCGCGGGAACTAGCTAAATATCTTCGAACTGAAAGACCGGATTATGCTTACTTAAAAAGTCTATTCCAACACCTGAGAGCGGAACTTGAAGTTGAAGTACCCAAGGCATCCAAAAAACTGCCGTATGTGCCGACCGAAGATGATTTGAAAAAATATTATGAAGTTGTCTGGAAGTCAAAGAATTTTCAGGACATGATGATCGTAAAGACTTTAATGTATACCGGCGTTCGCGTTAGCGAGTTAATCAATATCAAGCTATCGGACATCGATTTTCATTATTGCCAGATCCGGATTAATAAAGGAAAAGGTAATAAGGATCGGATTGTCCCATTTCCACAGACATTTAAAGAGCTGCTGGCCATGCATGCAGATTCGATGAAAAAAAAACAGGCGGCATACTTGTTTGAATCCTCATGGAAGAAAAAGTACACGGATCGAGGTATTCGCAAAATCTTGGCCAAATACTCGGAAGAAGCAGGGTTAGCACAAAACCTATCACCTCACAAACTCCGTCATTTTCTGTTAACGTGGTTGAAAAAGCAGGGGATCGATGATGCGTTGATTCAGCCTTATTCCGGTCACGAAAGCCGTAAATCATTAGAAGTGTACTCTAAACTCGCGATCACCGATGCACAATTTGAATATAACGAGGTCATTAATAAGTTTCCAATTTAAATAACAGATTATGATGGAAGATGAAAAAAGATGAAGTCTAAGCAAATTACTTTGCCCCTGATGACAGCTTCGCTGGTATTACCCCAATTAGTTCCAGAATTCAAAAACAACATAAAGTATATAACGTGACAGTTGCTACGGCATGTGCAGACTTTAATAAAAGGAATGAAATAAAAACGAGTGAACATGCAGCTGCAGACAAAACTCGAAAGGTCACTGTTTACATATATCATTGTCCTAAAGGGCATCAGCGTTTTGAATTAAATGCTCTGCACGAGAGTCCACTTCCTTATTGTGATAAGTGCAATGTAATACATGGAGAACAAAATCATTTTATGTTTACAAAGAAAGCAAGAATGCCACTTGAAGCAATCGAGAGAAAACAGATACAACTTCAAAAATTTCTACTTCGTGAAAGTTAGAATGATTTTATTAAGAAAGAGTTGGGGGAAGAAGATCCCTGACTCTTTTTTTGGATCTCGCATCTTCCCTATTTGCTTTACCCGTATTTGACGCTTGCCGGCAGTGCGACGAATCCGGTCATGGGACGGGCCTTGGTCGTATCGTTCTTGGCGGGACTCGTCCTGTTGATACCGGCGCTTGTGCTGCTGCTGAGATTATTTCTGTTTAATGCCCAGTATGTGAAGGGAGAAGCGTCATGAATGTTTTCGACCGACAGGATAAATGGCTGATGCGGTTTTGTTTCGGGATCGCGGTTTTGCTTTTGTTTTCTGCCATACGGTATGTGCTTTAAGAAAAAACCGGCAACTATCTTAATTTGCGGCTTTGTATGTTAATCTCCGATCAGCTTTGTATGTTTAAATAAGGGGGTAAATGATAAGACTAAATCATAATCACTCCACTTATCGAGGTACCCTTATGTTCCTATTTCAACGTTTCGGAAAAAAGCAGGAGAAAAAACTTCTTACTCAAGTTAAAATCGAGCCTGTTGTGACGGGGAACCAACTTGACGAACGAATGGAATGGTTTCATAAACAATTGGATCGGTGCTTCGATGTTGTTTTTTACCCTTTTACCGTTTGTCAATTTGAAAAGTGTGCGGTTATTTACATAGACGGGATGATCGATCGGGGTTTATTTCAAGAACATGTATTGGATCCGATGATGGATCCCGCGTTTGCCGAGTCAAAAGCCGATTTGATCCATAAAGTATTAGATACAAAGAAACTGTCCGTTTCGTCCTGCATCTTAATTACCGACCTGACCGAAGCTGTCAATAAAATTCTTGAGGGTCAAATTCTGATGTTATTAGATGCGGAAGACCGAATGGTCGTATTTCCCTTCACTTCGTACGAAAAACGAGCTATCAGCGAGTCAAAGAACGAAATTGTGATTCTTGGACCTCAAGAAGCCTTTATCGAGGACCTAAAAACGAATATTACCTTGATTCGCAGACGAATTAAAAGTCCGGCGCTAAAGATGGAAAATCTTCAATTAGGAACACACACGAAGACGGATGTCGTCATTGCATATATGGAAGGGACTTGTAAGCCAGAATTAGTTGACGAAGCTAAAAAAAGAATTTCGCGAATCGTGATTGATGGTGTGCTGGGAAACAGCTATATAGAAGAATTCATTGAAGATAATCCATACTCCCCTTTCCCGCAAGTACAAAATACGGAGCGACCGGATGTTGCAGCAGCAGCTCTGCTGGAAGGAAGGGTAACGATCTTGACCAACGGGACTCCAATAGCAATGATCGCGCCCGTTACATTCTGGATGTTTCTCCAATCCGCAGAAGACTATAACCAACGTTTTTTTTCAGCATCATGGACTCGGTGGGTTCGCTATATCTTTTTACTCATTTCCATGTTCTTTCCATCATTATATGTAGCGCTTACCACCTATCATCCTGAAATGATTCCGACCAACTTATTGATCAGTTTGGCCGCTGCCCGGGAACCGGTTCCTTTTCCGGCGATCATTGAAGCTTTCCTCATGGAGATTATTTTTGAAGCTTTGCGTGAAGCAAGCATTCGAATCCCGACTTCCCTTGGTCAGGCTGTAGCCGTCCTCGGAGCGTTGGTCATCGGAGAAGCGGCTGTTCGAGCAGGGCTCGTTTCTGCCCCCATGGTGATTATTGTTTCTTTGACGGGGGTTGCGTCTTTTGTTGTACCTAATTATAATTTTGGCCTTACGCTGCGGTTATTGCGATTTCCAATCATGTTCTTAGCGGGTAGCTTTGGTCTGTTTGGTCTGACGGTTGCGATCTTCCTGGTATTGTTGCATCTTGTTTCCCTGAGGTCTTTCGGTACCCATTACTTTTCACCATTAGCCCCCTTTGTTTTTGGCAACCTGAAAGATGTAGTCGTAAGAGCGCCATGGTGGTTCATGAATAATCGCCCCGAACTGTACGGTAGAAGGGACTCCAAACGTTTATCTTCTCGCGAAGCATGGCATATTCCAGGGGAGGAAGATGGTGATTGAGTTTGTTATCTATTCGTCATCTATGGTTTGGAGCGAGCCTAACTTTTCTTCTCCTCGCAGTACTGACAGGTTGTTGGTCACGGATCGAAATCAATGATCGCGCTTTGGTCATCGGAATATTTGTAGATAAGACGGAGGACAATGAAATCGAATTGACCGTTGGTTTCCCTCTGCCTAATCGGATCAGCGGACAATCAGGAGGAGGAGGAGGAGGTGGTGGTGGTGGTGGTGGTGCAGGAAAAGGAGGAGGGGAGCCTTATACCGCACTAAGTGCTAAAGGTCAAAACATCGCAGATGCATACCGAAATATTCAATCCAGTCTATCCCGGAAAGTCTTTTGGGGACATGTAAAAGTCATCGTGGTCGGTAAAGAGTTTGCCGAAGAAGGAATACAGCCCCTTGTAGAGTTTATTGAGCGCAACTCCATGCCCATTAAAACCTATTTGCTGGTGGCATCCGGCAAGGCAAAAGATATTTCGGAATTCCCTTCTAACTTCGAACGCTTTCCGTCCGAAATTTTTCGGGACTTTGCCCATCAACGGGTTACAATTGATTCAAACGTAAGGGATTTCCTGCGGGCTGACGATTACAGTGGAGATATGATCACGGGAATAGTCGAAAGAAAAAAATCAAGTGAGAGAGGTGTACATATTGGGACGGATGGAGCCGCGCTATTTAAAGAGGGGAAAATGGTAGGAATGTTAAACGAACAAGAAATGCGCGGGGCTCTGTGGATATTAGATCGAATGAAGGAGGCTATTATTACCTTTCCGTCTCCTACAGATAAGAAGCTCATTAGTTTATTCGTTCTTCGAACGAAAACAAGTATTAAGCCGGTCATTAAACAAGATCAGCTTGTTTTTAAAGCGGAGGTTACACCGGAAAGTAAAATCCAATCGTCCGATTCCAATATCGATATCTCGGATCGGAGGATGATCCTTCAATTGGAGAAAATCTTGGCATCTGAAATTGAAAACCGAATGAAAAGCGCTTTCCAAAAATCGAAACAAAAGGGGACTGATGCGTTCCAAATGGGCGCTTATCTAGAATGGCATTATCCGAAAAAATGGAAAGAATTAAAACCCGATTGGCATCACATCTATCAAGAAAAAGTAAGCTTGGACATTCAAGTCAAGCCTCGGATAAAAAGCACCGGCAATGAGCAAAAAATTAGGTGAATAACAGCTAAAGGATACCTCGGGTGATCACATGCTTATTCTTATTGTAGTTTTTACGTTGTTGGCTATTTTTGAATGGAGCTATTTAACAAAGCGGAAACGAAAACGGAGAACATTTATTATTGTGTACTGCGTGTTGGGATTAGCTTTGCTGTATAACCTTTCACTCCTTCTATTCGATCATGTTTTGAATCCCAATTATCTCATTAAGTACGTGTTTAAACTAACGTAGAAGGAGGTGGTATGACGCCATGGAACGAGTATCCCAAGGACAGGTGATTATGTTTTTCACTCTTTTTCTTTATTCAGGCCTTGCTGCTAATTTGATAAGTCCTCTTACAGCGACCACTCGATATGACGCATGGCTTGCTTTTTGTTTCGGAGGGTTAGGTGGATTAGCGATTGCGTTTATTTCCGTTTCACTTGCCAAAAAAAGACCAAAAGAATTTTTTGCTGCTTACGGAAAAGAAATTGTGGGAAAATGGCTCCATCTTCTATTCATGATTCTTTTCATTTTTTACTTTCTTCACCGCGCAGCGATTGTATTATACTTTACTCAAAATATTGTGGTTGATGTCTATTTACCCGGAACACCGAGCTGGGCAGTTTCCAGCCTGGTTGGAATATGCGTCGCGATTGCCGTTCGTTCAGGAATTGAATCCATTTTTCGCATGGCCCAATTTCTTTTTTTGATTACTACATTTCCAATCTATGCATTTGGGCTCACACCTTTCTATGTAGGATTAGATGTTTACCATAAGACGGCAATCGCTTTTTTGACCAATCATGATTTAAAAGCATTATTCTCCGGGATCTACGAGTGCACGCCGTGGTACGGTGATATGTTTATGATCCTTTTCTTTTTTCCGCAAATAGCAAAATCTAATAAAACGATGCGTTCCCTAACTTGGAGCACAATAATTGGCACATTTTTTATTTTAATGTATCTAATACCAATAATATTAATATTTGGCCCCGCGCTAACAGGGCATTTGGCCTATCCTGTATATGAAATTATCCGCTTTTTTCGCACCGCTGATTTCATCGAGACGATTGATCCTTTTGTAGCGGTCCTTTATATACCCATTGTAGTTATTAAAATATGCCTCCTTTTGTACGTGTCTGTACATAGTTTCAGCCAAATTGTATCTCTAAAAGATCATAGGCCGTTTTCTTTCTCGATGGCGGCTATAATGGTTGGATTCTCCGTCTATATGGCAGAAAATATAACGGAGTTCCAAAATTTCATGAAACATGTATGGACAAGCTATGCGTTGTTGATCCAGTGTATCCCGATATTTTATTTAATTATCGTTTGGATACGTTCCAGAAGACTTGAACGATTGTAAGCATGCGCACCCTTAGCGTGTTTATCCGATGGAGTCCCCAAATGAGTGCTCATCAGGATATTATTGATCGTAGCTCGATTAAGCGAAATACTCCTAGGGAGATAAAGGAAGCTGTATTCTACGCAATGGCGCGCAACAATGCCCTTAACAACTTTCTATTGATAGCTGATCCAATACCAGTGAGATTACAGGACAATGTAATGATTAACGAAGAATTTAATTGTTGTTTTTGCATGAAACTATCCTCCTGTATGATTCTAGTAGACGTCTCTGGATGGTGCAAGGGCGCAAAATAATATTGAATTTGTGTACTTGGTGTGATTTGATCAGAGCATGAACCGCTTTGAAAATTGCGTCCTTTTAAAACCCAGTAACGTCTATATAAGTAAGACTTGTTGAAGGGGAATTTTTATGGAGATTGAATCGATTTGGAAAACCTTTTATAGGCCGTTGCATCAGTTCGTCTTGAAGCGGACCGGTAACGAATTTGCAGCAGATGACATTTTGCAAAACGTGTTTATTAACATATACAACTATCTCGGCTCATTGAAAAACAGCCAGGGGTACCGCCAACAAACCGCGTTTATCTAAACTCCAAGAGTGGAAGTCCTGATTAGACAAGGGCTTCCACTTTGTTTATATGTATTCAATGTAAAATGTCAACGAATTTCCTCAAAGAGTGAGTATCGGAACAATACGATTGCAATCAGTATATCGAAGCAGCAAATTTTAGACAATACGAGTCTCATAATTCCCAATGTTCCTTTTACAAAAAGACATTCGGAACATTGATTTTTAGAGGAATGAGGGGTTAACTGTTTAATGTAGAATATTACCATAATGAGAGCAAATTAACTTAACTCGAATATTTGCTCAAAATCTAAACGAGTTATGATTATCGGTGGGTTTACTGTGCTATTGACGGGAGGATAAAAATGGAATACAATAATGACAGTCATCACTGACAGACATTTCATGTATTCTACAGAAAGGGAGTTGATCATGCATCAAACTAAGCAGGGGAGCGCGGAGAAATTGTTACGGGCCGCGATCGACCTAATTTCGGAGAGAGGCTACCATGGCGTCACGACACAGGAAATCGCCACATCTGCCGACTTAAGCGAAAAGACGCTTTTTCGACATTTCGGAAGCAAGCAAAATTTACTGGAAACCGCCCTTGAACGTTTTCAGTATGCCGAAGAGATGCGAGTGCTCTTCAACGAGCAGATTGTGTGGGAGTTAGAATTCGACCTATTGGCTATCAGCAAAAAATATCATGAAATCATGAACCGAGACCGAAAGCTAATTCTGATCGCCTTAAAAGATGAGGTTCATATCCCCGGCTTTAAAGAACGTCGACTGCAGCATCCTCGCCAACTGCTGACGTTTCTGACAGATTACTTCATTACGATGAGCGAGCAAGGGAAAATTGCTTGTTCGAACCCCACCATGCAGGCATTTACGTTCATGATGGCCCAATATGGCGCGTTTATTAACAATTTGGAATCTAGGGTGAACTATCCTGATATCGATCTTGAACAATTCATTCAAGAGAACGTGAAGATATTCGTCAGGTCCCTAATGGTATATGGCAGCAACCCTGTCACTACCCCACTAGAAGAATCCCCTTAAGGAGTGTTTTACTTATGAAATGGGTTGTACGCATTCTGCAGGGTCTAATTGCATTGGACTTTTTGTTTGCTGGGGCTTCGAAAATCTTTTCCACTGCCGACCAAATCAGGGAATTTTTCACTGACAAAATTGGTACGCCGGTCGCATTGATTTACACAGTTGGCGTTTTTGAAATTTTGGCCGCACTGATTCTTATAGCCGGCTACCGTAGCCAGAAAGCGGTAGCTTCATCGTTAGCGATCATGATCGTCATCCTGATCGGAGCGACTCTAACGAATCTCGCCGCAGGCCACGTGACGGATGCAGCTGTTCCTTTATTGATTTTAGTATTTGCGGCCGTCCTCTTTTACCTGAAGCGTGACGCACTCAAGAGCTTACGGTTTATAATCCGCAGGAACATCAATACTTCCAAGTAATGACGATAAAAAATATAATGAGGTGACCAAAGATGGCATACAAATCGACTCACACTTTTGTAAACTTGCCTGTTAAAGATTTAAATCGGACAAAGGAATTTTTCAGCAGCATCGGCTTCGAGTTCAACCCCCAGTTCTCCGACGAAAACTCAGCCTGCCTTGTAGTAAACGACAATACGTTCGTTCAGTTGCTTACGGAGTCGTATTTCCGGACGTTCATTACCAAGCCTATAGCAAATGTCGCCAGCGCTGCTGCAGGAATTATTGCGCTATCTGCTGACAGTAGAGAACATGTAGACGAACTGGCTAACAAGGCGCTTGCCGCGGGAGGGAAGGAAAGCAAAGCGCCGGCGGATCATGGCTTCATGTATGTTAGAAGCTTCGAGGACTTGGACGGACATCTCTGGGAAATTGCCTTCTTTGACGCAAGCGCCTATTCTCAGGCTTAAGGTTCATACTTGATATCGGAAAACGATAGCACAATAAAAGCAGCGACAATCCTAGGATTTTCTGGCTCCTAGATTGTCACTGCTTTTTTTATCAAGATCCTCTATTTTTTAAATGTTCGTTCGTTTCATATTGAGAAAGAAAAATCCAGGCTAGCCGAAATTCAGGGCTTAGCGTATATTTTCCGCGTTAAAATGTTGGCGTCTAACGGATACAACTGTTCAATCTCCAACTAAGACTAGACTGCCGATCAATGTCGGCAGCCTAGCTCTGTCTTTGGCCATTGACGTAAACAACCCGATACGATAAATAAATAAATATAGTTTTATTCCTTAGTTTGCTCGTAGTGTAATATTTATCCATCTACTTTGCCCCTGGCTGTCATTATCTAAACGAGCGTAAGAAAACCCCTTGAAACATAAGGCTCTGCACTTTGTTCACATGTATTCAATGTATTTTTGTCGTAGCTTCGCAAAAAACAGACCAAAACTGGAACAACACAGTCTTGGCCTGCTTTTTTCTGTCATTCCACTATCGTATCCGTTAGCGTAACAGTTACTGATTTATTACTTGAGCTGCTCGCTCAATCCGACGATGATGCCTTCGGGACCGCGGATGTAGGCGAGTCGATTCGTGTCCCCGTATTGCACCACTTCGCCGACCAGTTCGGCGCCATAGGCAATCAGGCGCGCGACCACGTCATCGATGTCATCAACGGCGAACATGATGCGGCGGATCCCGAGTTCGTTCACCTGAGCCTTCTCCGGCCCAGTTCTGATCGCATCCGGCGTGTGGAACTTGTCCAGCTCGATCCGTCCGTGGCCGTCAGGAGTGCGCATAAACACGAGGGTAGCACGGACGTTCTGAAGGCCAATGAGACGATCTACGGAGGAGCCCTCGACGGTCGTTTCGCCCTCAAACTGGAATCCGAGTTGGAGAAAGAAGGCTTTAACTGCTTCGAGATCGTTAACGACGATAAGGACGTTATCCATTCGTAGTAATTTATTTTTTGTCATAGTTTTATCTCCTTGTTCATAATTTATCTAGTTTAAACATCCTAAATATAACATTTCCAGCGTCCGTTGAGCATAACTGCCAGTTAGCTTAACGATCCAGAGCATTCATTTACTTAGGGCAGATCAGCCTTTAATCCGTTAGCTTCCTCAGCGGTAAGGAATTCTTGTTTATTAACTGGAAGACCCTGTACGAGTTCATCCAAGGTTTCAACAATACCTTGAATTTCATCCTGAATCTCCACATTAGGGCGGTTTTCTACCAGTATTTTAAGGAAATCTACGAATTGACCACCGCCTTGACCCTCGTAAAAGGCATCTACAACATCGAATAGCTCGTCGGATAGTAGATTTATTTCTTCATCGGTACAAGACTCCAGGAAGGCCGTTGTATCGTTCATATCTCTCGTTAGCGCGTAGCTAATATGCCATGAGTCATCCTGAAAACGCGGATCGGTATAATGTAGACGCTTTTTTCGTTGAATCATCCATTTTACTTTTTCGGAGTCAAGCATGATCTAGGCTCTCCATTCTAAAATTTATCGTAGATTATCCCGCGCAGCTTCATTAATTCATCCTTCAGATGTTTGTTTTCAGTCTCAAGTTCTTTTATCCGCTTGTTTTTAGCAGCTATGAGAACATCCTTGCTTCAGTCATTTCACGTTTCACTTGCTTAGCAGAGAGGAGACCTTCTTGCTGTTTACGCAGCGTTTCTATTCGATCGCGAATCTCCGAATGATTATAAAGATAGGCTTTAGAGGCGCCGGACTCTGTGGAAACGCTATTGAAGTTTATCTTGCCTTGTTGCTTAATAAGTCGTTGGATTGCCTCATCGACCTTTACCGCGGCGGATAGCTTCTTTTGCTGGGCATATTGACGTACACCTTCTGTGTTTCTCGTATGTTTACCGGGCATGGACTCGTTCCTCCTCGGTATACTCACGGCCTTTCTTTCCGGCAAGATGGTGTGTTTTACCTGTCTTTAGAGCCTCTAAGATCGGTTCTAGGCGTTCAAGCAAGGCCTGGTTCTTTTCTACCCATACTAATCGACCAAGACGATTACCGCGCTCAATAATGGATTTCGTCTCGTGTATCTCGTGTTCGAATTGCGGAATGAATTCCGGTGTCGTACAAAAATTCCGACATGACAGGCAGGGATTAGCTTGAGTCGGGCAGGGTTGTTTAATGGGCTTCATGCAATACCCCAGTTCCATCTTCACAGCATCCAAATTGTATCGAATATACTCCCATTCAATAACATCTTCATTCTCAATTTCGGTTAAATCAATTTTTGTCGGTTTTCTATTGACAGGGTCGATCCTAAAGATGCCTAATTTCGTAGCTTCTTCCCAGGATTTTCGCATTGAAGTATCGAGTATTTTGGCATACCTTAATGTCATTTCCGGAGAAGCATGAGCCATCCATTTTTGCACGTGTAATAAATTCATGCCGTTGTTTATCAATTCAATACCTTTGGTATGACGGAAAGCATGGTTTTTTAAATGGAACACGTTACCTTGATCATCTAAAATGTTTTGCTCATGGACAAATCTGTTTAAGCTTCTCCGTACGTCATAGTAATTATAAGGCCTACCTTTTCTTACGCCTTCGAGCTGAACAAATAAGTATTTCTTTGGATTGTTACTCTCATGGCTTAGGTCTTTTACGGTTTCAATCACGGTTCGAATCACTGCGGCCACTTCTTCTGTTATAGGCACACGATGATTCAAGACTTGCGTTTTTGTAATATCACCTTTCAAATACCATCCTTGGCTCGTGTATTCTAAACAGTTTTCATATTTAAGATTGAGAATATCTGAAATCCTCCAGCCGGTTGCCCGAAGCAATATAATAACTGGTATGAACTTAGGGGGCTTCAGGTATTCTAATCTTTCCTCAATTTGTTGGATCACTCCCTCAGGGATATATTTAATATCAGTTTCTGTACGATTTCTGGGCCGGGGAAAGTCTTCTTTAAATAATAATAGATTGACTGGAAGCTTAGGGGCACCAACGTATTGAAGCCTCTCTATGTTTTCCAAAAAGACTTTCAGGGTAATAACATGCGCTCTTTTGGTCGTTATTTTATCTTTTAATTCCTGGTTGTGCCATGCTAAAAAGTCTTCAATATCTATCCTGGCTAAGTCTTGTAAAGTATTCCACGAGGGATGTCTGTTATGTAGAAAAGTCAGAAAAAGCTTAATGGCTGTCAGATCAAGGCAGCATTGTCCGATGGATAATCGACTAATTCTAAACTTCAGATACCGTTTAGCCAAATCTTGAAAAGGCTTGGGAACATCTTTGAAATTCAATATTTGCCTCGATTCATGGTCAGCATATCTGGCACTAGGAATATTTCTGACATCCCAAACCTCTTTTTCAAATTCCGTTCTTGTATCATAGTAGCTTTGGTAAAACAAATACAATCGGTTTAACAAGTTCTCGTAATTAGAGAGTTTTCTTCTTCCGTAAATAAGAATGCTGAGTCCATTTTCGCTGAGATAGGAACGCAGCTGCATCAATGCTTTATTAATTTCTAAATCAGCAAAACTACGGAGATTCGGAATATGTTTTGCTAAAAAATCAGATAGTCGTTTAAAGGATCCGCCATAATTGTGTATAGCTGAGGCTAATTGAAGTTCACCGTTTTGAACACGGTTAATTATGAAGAATTTCACTTCATTTTTTAGCATGGGGGAGAAGTAAGAAAAATTCATGTTATGGTGTGAGTTTCCCTTGGCGGCTTTTTTAAAGTTGTTGAAGATCGGATCGTTTGTATCCCAAATATCATTTTCCCAGTATCCCGAAAGGTATTTGTTTAGCTCGTCAACCTTACTTTCGCTAATGGGGGTAATAACAGATAGTCTCATGTCTTATCAATATCCCTTTTGTTCTTGATGAGTTTCATGTTCTCTTGAGCTTTTTCCCAGTCTTTTCTAATGTCTTCATCCGAAGGGTGAATATACATCTGCATTGTAGTTTGAATATGAGCGTGTCCAGCACGTTTCATTAAATGTTCGTCCCGCCAACCTGCTTTTCTAAGTTCCGTTAGCGACGTGTGGCGCAACATATGCGGCGTAATATGGACCGATGTTTTCTTGCGTAAGCGCTGAAATAAGGAGTCTACGTCCGCGTACTCCAATGGCTTTCCTTTGTTTTCTCCGGACAATTTGATGAACACATGATTTGTATCCACATGCTCGGTATGAAATTCAGCAACATAGTCCAAGTACAGATTCATTAAATCCGGAGAAACATCAATACTGCGTGGACTACATACCGTCTTGATTTCAGCGAAGTTGGAAAGTTCGCCGCGATCGCGGATATGTATCTTTCGGGCATCGATCTCGAAGTCTTCAAGCCACAACGCTAACGCTTCTCCGATCCGCATCGAGCTTTCCCATAGCAACTGAATCAAATACTGATCTCTCACATTTTCACACGCATTAAGCAGTATTGCGATATGTTCTTTCGAAATGGTCTTTGGTTTTTGCTTAGGTACTTTGAGTTTAAGGATATGGGTAGTGAAGGCTTTATCCTTATTAATGTGGTACAGAAAATCCTTAAAGCCTCTGCGTGAACCCGACATTTGTTTTTTGACTCGTTCGGCTAATTGAATGCTGTAATCTTCATGTCTCATGAGATAATCATAAAAACCGATTACCGTATTGATGATGATATTGACGGTCTTCGCTTTTCGAATCGGCTCATTCGATTGAATGGGGGATACCTTAGCGTGTTTATAAGGATTCTGTAGCCAGCGCATGAACTCGGCTAACTCGTCTAAACCGATTTCTCGATAATCTTTCTGCACTTGATCAAGGTATTCAAAAAATAGCTTCAAGTGGAAACAGAATGACCGTAAAGTATTCCGGGCTGCACCACTGTTATCTTTGAATTTCAAATACTGTAGAACCGGCTGTACGGGTTCATCATTCGGATTCATCAGCATATACCGTTTTTTTACCATCTTTTGTCTCAAGACTGACAACCCTCATTAAACCACTCCTGTTGTTTTCCTTGATACTTTTAAAACAAAACCTTCCCTCCCGCGCCTTCGCTTGGACTACGTCCTCAACCTTATTAATATACTATAAATACTATAAAATCCAATAGAGATATAGCATCAATAAAGTAATAAAAATAATGAGTGACGATACATAGAATACTGTAAAGTCACTCATTATGTCGAGTAGAGATAACCGCGTTTTGTTGGCGCTCCCCCCTGTACCGTAATGCGGATTCGCATCGGCATGAAGTGCGGCCACCCCAATCTGAACACACATTCCGTCCGATGAGGACGTGGTACCATCACCCCAATAAGAAGGCAGCGACAATTTATGGTGATAATTGACGAGAACAGCCTGCGCTTTGTTCATGGTATCTTCATAAAGTCGCCAAACTGGAGAAACTGCTGCGCGGCCAAATCAATACAAAGATCATCGGGAAGGAACGGTTTCGGCTTCGCTGATTATGGGAAAACTCGGATCTTATGCTCGTCAAAACCGTTTAGCAACCGCACTCCGGGAAATGGGATGCATCTAGAAAACCACCTTCATCTTAGACTATATTTCAAGTGAAGCGCTGTGGCGGAAGATCAATCGGTTTTTACAAAAGAGAAGCGATGAACGCATTGGCCGAGCAATCTTTTTGGCAAACACGGCGAACTGCGTGAACGTGATCTGCAAGATCAGCTCCAACGGGCCCGCGCATTGAACATCCTCATCAATGCAATCAATGTATGGAATACCGTTTATTTAACACAAGCAGCGGAATATAGAAAAAGTAATAACGCAATTGAAAGTAATAACGCAATTGAATGAAGAATTGTTGAAGCATATTTCCCCTCTTGGCTGGGAGCACATTAATTTCTTAGGCGAATATAAATTTGATCTAAAACGAATCGCAGTTCTGAAAGGGATACGGCCTCTTAAACAACTTTCAAATCTAGATCTAATTTTACAAAATTCGAGAAATATTTACTGGAATTATTTAATTTAGATCAGCATTCTTTGGTACTATCCCAATCATTGTTACAGGATATGATTTTTATGATATCAGCCAAATGGATCCATCCAGAATCATAGTTATAGACTAATTTAACGGCTTCACGTTGTCGATCAACTTGCACCACAATGCCGGTAACTTCTTTTTCGTCGTACTCCTCGAACAATATCAATGTAATACTGGCCTTGAATTGCATCGATTCGGCCAGACAGTGAAAAATGTACTCCATTTCTTGCTCATCCAATTGGGGTCGTGTTTTTTTATTCAATGCCTGTTGGTGTACGAGGTAAGCCTCCTTATGCTCGGGCAGCATCATTCTGGATGATTCGAACAGTCCGTTACCCTCAAGTTTTTTACTCATTTATAATGCCCCCCGATTTTTTGTGCTCGATCCCGAGCTTGACCGTGTTCTCTTAAGGAGGATGCTCGCATAATAGAAGCATTCCCATACTTTTCTTTAATTTGATCCGTCGTTTTTTCTAGCTTTAATTTCTTTTCTCTGTCATCGAATAAAACAAGCTGATATTCCTGATCGCTTACAAGTTGACTTAATGTAACGCCTATTCTTCGAATAGGGAGTCCATCCCAATGCTGCTTAAACAAAGCTGCCGCTGTTTTGAAGACCTCATTCGTGAGATTCGTCGGATCAGGCAGCTTCATTTGCCTGTAAAAGCCAGTTGGTCGATCAAAATCCGCTCCCTGAGAGCCAACAGATACAACCCAGCCCATGTAGCCTTTTGCGCGGCAACGTTGGCAAACCAGTTCTGACATCTCTAAGAGGGGAACCATGATTTGATCGAGGGTTCGATAATCAACTGGAAGCGTCATTTGGTGGCCAATCGCTTTCTGTCGGTCATGCGTACCGGGACTTACCGGTGAATTGTCTACTCCGTTAGCTATAAGCCATAGCACTTCGCCGTTAATGCCCCATTTAAATTTAAGTTTGGCTAACGGAATTTGAGCTAATTGACCAATCGTATAAATCCCCATCTTTTCTAGATGAAATCTCATTCGGGAGCCGATCATGAACATCTGATTGACCGGTAGCGGCCAGAGTGTCGAGTGCAACTCGTCGATGTTCATTTGGAAGATTCCTGATTCGTTTCGCTTGGCAAAGTTATCGCAAGCCATTTTGGAAAGCACTTTGTTTTCACTGATCCCGATACGTACATATACCCCCAGTTCCTTCATAACTTTGAGTTGAATGCTTTGGGCAATGCTGATCGGATCGCCAAAAAGCCCCAAGCTTCCGGTAATATCGAGATGCTGCTCGTCAATACTGTATGGCTCCACCAAATCGGTATATGACTGAAAAATCTCCGTAATTTTTAACGACACTCGGATATATTCTTGCATCCGTGGGCGGATGACTACCAAATTGGGGCACTTTGCAAGTGCTTCTCCTAGCCGCTCCGCCGTAGTAACACCATATTGTTTCGCAAGAGGGCAGGCCGCAAGAATGATACCAGAACGGCGAGCAGGATCACTGGCCACGACCAAAGGCTGGTCTCTGTATTCCGGATGAGCTGCTTTTTCGACGCTTGCATAGAAGGATTGACAGTCCGCCAACATCACAATTCGCTTTTTTTTAGGTTTCATGTGAAATGCTCCTCACATCGATGTCTAGATACATGCTCAATTTCACATACAACTCGGCTTTGACGAGACCCCACAGCATAGAAAAATGCCGATGGTAGCCCCTGCATAAATAGCGGATTTCTATACGCAATTTGGTACGCTGCTGTTCATATATTTTAATCCCGCGTCCCCGGAGCCTAGTTCGAACGGACACCAAGTCAGCAGTAATTAGGTTTTGAATGTGACGTAATTTTCTTACATAGATTACAAACATTTTTAACGGAGTTGTCTTCAAAGCAGAAATATCTCCTTCCAGAACATCGAGAAGGAGGACTAACAGAATGAAATCTTTCACCAGTTCAAGGTCTTCTTCCGTTTCCATGGGTGCTGGCTTCATCTGATCCTTCTCCTTTTGAGCATAATTGGGTTGGCTTATGCCCATTTTTATTTATGCACACTTACTATGCTTTTTAGAAATCCTATCTGCACGGCAGATTGCAGAGTATTTTTCATTATGCACATATATTTTTTTGTAGATATTCGATTCCTTGAGCTGTTCGCCAATACACCTCTGCTTGAATATCACAATTTTTTCCGAAGCGAATCTTCATTCTTCTTTTGAGCTCAGGCAGTGGTATTTCTGCAATATCTCCGATCGTATAAATACTCATTCTTGCAAAATGTGCAGTCATCTTGCCGGCCACTCCGAACATCTTGTTCACCGGTTGCGGCCATAATGAGGATTCAATTTCAGATTTAGGTAGTACGTAAATGCCATCCTCACGTTTTTTTGCATGTATATCAGTGGCCATTTTAGCGAGGATTTTGGTTTCCGAAATGCCCAGCCTTGCAAACACTCCGGTTGATACCAGAACTCGCTCTTGGATTTGCTTCGCGATCTCTATTGCAGTACCAAAAATTGTTGTGCTGTTTGTTATATCAATAAACTGCTCATCGATACTGAAGGGTTCAACCAGATCCGTGAATTTTTCGTAAATTTCAGTAATTAGCAAAGAACAAGTGAGGTACGTTTGCATGCGCGGAAGCAGCACAACTACATCGGGACATTTTGCAACCGCCTCTCCTACAGTTTCAGCCGTAGTGATGCCAAACGTTTTTGCAATTGGGCAAGCGGCCAGAACAATGCCCGACCGTCGCGCCGGATCGCCTGCAACAATGACGGGATAATCGGCATATTCCGGATGTGCGGCTTTCTCGACCGATGCATAGAAGGACTGGCAATCCGACATCATCACTACTTTTGACATAACACCAACTCCAAAATAAGAATATTTGTTCTTATTCATTATATATAGAATACCGAACAAATATTCGCCTTTCAAGAGGGGGAAATATTTGTATTTTTTAGCGTGCAACACAAGACCGGTCAGATGGTGCCGCGTAACGCCATGGGCGTCAAATACTTTAGTACTCGGCTCCGGCGCATCAATGAGCAACTGCTCGTCCCACGTCATCTGCAGGATTGAAGGCAAAACTTCCTGGGCAGGTCGTTCGGCTGCCAAGCGCAATTATGATCTAATAACCCACGTTTTGTCCCCGTTTCTCATTCTATTTAGGATTTTTTTCCATATATTAGGTATAGCATGACAAGCTTTTAGAAATTATAATAAAGAAGAAGTCACCAACGAATGACATCTTCATTGGTGACCTCCCTGTTATTTTCTTGATTCGGGATGCGACCCCCTATCAAGAAGCTTTCTTATTTTCGGTGTTAGAGTCTACTTGGTTTTCGCAAGTAGGCTCTTTTTCTTTCTTCTTGAACAATTTTACTTTTACTTCGTTCGCTGTCAACACTACTCTTACCCAAATCGTTGTTTTCCGAGCAGCCTCTGCGTGGTCAGATAACCATTGTATGAGTCCTTCAATTAAATCCAACATTGAGAAGTTCCCCCCTTTCCTCCTTAATTATTTTCGATATCATTCAATCAATAGAACCACATCCTTTCAAAGATTTATATTTAGAGTATAAGCAGGATCTTCAGATTAATAACATAATAAGAGTTCGAGTTTTTATAATTGCTAAATTATAAGGTTAACCAACTCTTACTCTTATTATTCGCCATTACCACATTTTTAATACCACTTCCGTAATTAAACACAAAAAAGCATGTTCTGTTTGCCTGAACTCCATTAGTTCAGAACAGAAATGCTTCGTTTATTTATATTATATTCCAAGTTATTTTGATTTTAAGCAAATTTTCGTAGAGAACAAAAATATTTTTTATTGATAACCCCTGTTAAGAAGAAAATAAAATCATACACTAGGAGAGCTTATTGAGCACGTTTAACGGTAGATTAAAAGCCTTAGCGATCTTGTACGAGCACCGCGTTACAAACAGCGAGCACGGCATTGGCTTCGAGAAGGACGTATCCAAGGGGAACGCTATAGCCGTAAGACCGGGTGGAAAATTCGCCCTGAAGCTGTATACGGCTTCTTACAGGAACTCCAAAGGGAAGGAACTGCTTACGAATCAGAAATAAATGACAACACTAGAGTAGAAAGATTCATGAAGGAGATGGAAGGTTTACGGCGGCAGATTGACGAGCTCCAATTATAAGGATCTGCACATTGTTTACATGTATTCAATGTATTCTTGTGGGAACATCACAAAAAGCTGTCCAAAACTGGAAAAATACAGTCTTGGCCTGCTTTTTTCTGTTATTCAACTCCCTCGTTAGCTTAACGACCTGACCACTCATTTATGAATAAATCATCAAATCGTTTGGTGATCGTAAGAACAATCATATCTCGTAGTCAGCTCCATGTAGTATATATTTCTGGGCGTTCATCTAATCTCTCATCTATCGACAATAAATTCAGCATACGGATAAGTTGATTATGACTCCCACCCTATTCCTTTAATATGTAAAAATTGGTAGGATAGTAATGTTGAATTGCTAAAATATCAAATATTGAAAGGATGAGAAAAAGAGTGAAAAAACTCATATTATCAATTTTTTCTGTATTAGTTGCCATATCAATTGTAGCTTTTCCTGTAAGCGCAGCATAGAAAACGACATCTACTCTCAAACCTGAGAAAGACAGCGAGAAAATCTTTGAGAGTGTGGAACTTTCAAAAGACAATACAAAAGTAACTGTAAGCGGTACCCGAAAAGCTGATGGAACACCTGAGTTCTATGATATTGTAATTGACAACAAAAAAGGTACATACAAAGCAACCAAAAAGAATGAACTTGCAAAAAATTTGACAGTCAGCCCCAGTAATATTACTTCTTTTTCTGATCCTGGTTCAAATTATCAATTTCATGTGAGATCACATACATTTGACCCTGTAAATATAGATTGTAATTGGTCAGAGCTTGGAGAGGGTTGGTATGAGTATAATGGACAGTATTCACTGAATTGGAGAACAAAAGATCATTGGGATGCTCAACCAACCTCATTAGGAACATATTGGTATTTTGTTTCAGATAGTTGGGGGAACGATCCTCAATATTTTAATTCCCTTACAGGAACACATGTTAACTATAATTTTCTAGGTGGAGCAACAGGTAACACCTATGCAATACTTTATATTTATGTATCTCCAAGACCGAACGGAAATGTTTACTATTCAGCAAGCCTGTCTACACAAGGGGTAAATGGAAATTTACTTCATGTAGCCGTTGGTACTTATTAATAAGTTAACAAAAAAAGAGAATTGCGGTCTAAATGCAGTTCTCTTTTTTATTATTTTCATTGATCAATTTAATACTAACAAAAAATAAAATTGGTGATAATAGGAATAAATTAAAAATACTTGGTATAGTCGCCAGACCAAAATAAATACATAAGGGAGTTATGATCACAGTTGTGATTATTGCAAGTAAATTTTTCTTAAGGAATACTGAGACCAAAGCAATTATGGATGGAATAAGAAGCATAGAAATTAATAGTGTAACATGTTCTGATTTTACACCAGTAGGATCATACGGATTATGAAATATGTATACAATCACCATAACAAATAAGTTCAATGTAGCAAGGATACCTAAATAATTTTTTATCATAGGTTACCTCCACAAAATGAAAAATACAGCAAAAACAACAATTAAATACTACCACAATAAACATTTAATGTAAACTTCGACTGAATCTTTGACCTTATACTGTATTCCTAATTGATACATATTATTCTTTTGAATTAATCGTTGAAGTTTCATCGAGCTTGTTTAATTTTCGGAGTCAAGCATGATTTACCTCTCCATCATTCTAAAATTTATCGTAAATTATCCCGCGCAGCTTCATTAATTCATCTTTCAATTGTTAACTCGCAGCCCTTCTTTCCGGCAAGATGGTGTGTTTTACCCGTCTTAAGAGCCTAGAATCGGTTCTAAGGTAATGCCACAATCTCTACTGGAAGTTGGCTAAACAAGTGGAATGTAGCGAAACGCGATTTGAAACAAACAAATTAATTATGTACATCCTTGTTAGGAGTAAAAAACCTTGGAAATAAAAGTGCTTTTGAACTTGAACCCAATAATGTGCATTAAATTTAGATAGTCTTGTGGCCATTTTAGCGAGGATCTTGGTTTCCGAAATGCCCAGCCTTGCAAACACTCCGGTTGATACCAGAACTCGCTCTTGGATTTGCTTCGCGATCTCTATTGCAGTACCAAAAAAAGAATACCGAACAAATATTCACATTTCAAGAGGGGGGGAAATATTTGTATTTTTTAGCGAGCAACACAAGACGGTCAGAACGCGGCGTTATTTGAGAATGACACATAAACGCAACTTGGGGGACATATATACAAGCAAAAGTGAAGTCGGCGACATATGAATATGACGTATTGAAAATGGATTTATGAAGGGAGGATATAAACATGGGCGCTAGTTGTGCAGGATACGGCATGGGAACAAACGTGGCTGCTATCTTGGTTCTGTTTATTCTTTTGGTCATCATCTCGGTAACTTTCGTCTGGTAAATGCACAAAATCGTATGAGTTGTTAAGAAGCAAAAGGAGCTGCCATGGCAGCTCCTTTTTAAGTATATCATTGAATCGTGACGGTGTTTAACGCAACCGTTAACGGTTAATTTTAAAGCCGCCGTAATCAATGACCACGATCTGTTTATTCCGCTTTAAACGTAGGTTAGGACAATATGGGCTGCTATAACGACTAACACCTTTTGACGGAATAATTCCATTTTCCACAAACTTCTTCACTACTATCATAAGTTTTCTTCTATATACAGGATTATTGGGAAATTTTATATTATGCTTTTCCATAGTTAACCAGCGATTTGCCTTATCATATTCGATAATTTTGGCAAGATATTTTTTAATCGGCTTCGA
The DNA here is from genome assembly GCF_057749925.1 of Paenibacillus sp. sgz302191. Taxonomy (NCBI): domain Bacteria; kingdom Bacillati; phylum Bacillota; class Bacilli; order Caryophanales; family Paenibacillaceae; genus Paenibacillus; species Paenibacillus sp. sgz302191. The sequence continues at coordinate 9,794 of NZ_JBYLHY010000051.1, read as the reverse complement.
AGATGATTTATACAGGTTTACTTCCGTCCGGTTGCATATAATCCCGTTCTTGGATTTGGCCATTTTCAGTACATAGCCGTTGCCTAAATCGTATACAACTCGTGTAACGCCTTCCCCAATGCATTTCTTCCCCTTTATTTTCCTTTTCATGTACGCTGTCATTTTCATCAAGGCAATATCCTCCATTTCCCCGCATGATCTCCCGCTACCCACCGTTTACCGTTTCTCTTGTCAAATCTAGTATATGCCGCGGATTGTAGATCGGTTTGGATATATGAACATTAATCGATCCTATCGACTCACTTTAAAAAAATGCACGATTAGAGCTGTATTAACGCACTGTGATTTATTGCTTTGTCTGAATATAATAAAAAAAGTTTATCCGTGTCCTGAAGAGGTGAGTTCGGTTGTTTAGTAAAAAATCGTATCATAAAATGATTCGTAGAAAAAACATTATTGGTACGGGCGCAAGGCGTGTTGTGTACGACCTGGGAAATGGTTTTGTATTAAAGCTGGCTAAAGCCAAAAGCGGGATTAAAAGCAATAGAAAAGAAGTTACAATGTACAAATTGTCTCCGCTTGAGCTAAAAAAACACCTTGCTCCTGTAGTTAAGTATGGGAAAGGATATTGTTGGATAATCATGAAAAAGTATGATCGTCCATATCGCAATACAACAACAAATAGGCAAAAACTCTCCGCAATGAAAGCTAAGTTTAGAAAAAATAAAATTATTCCTTATGAAATTTTAGATGTTCATGGCCCCTACTATCAAAATATACGTCTAAAGCCTAATGGTGAAATCGTTGTGATCGATTATGGGAATTTTATGTATAAACGCTAATTAGCGGATTACAGTTGCATAAGGAATATCCAGCTTGCAGGGCACTACGGCAGTCATTGACAAAATCAGCAGAATCCCATCAATTATCAGATCATAGTGTCCAAGCGCTTTTTTAATGTATTTCATAATCTATGTTATAAAAGGGAAGGTATTTCGGTTCCGTAAATTTCTTATGACAACCGATCTTCGTTCTCTTCATACTTGATAGGAGGTGTGTTAGAAATGGCAATTACTAAAAAACAGGTTAAGCCTCACATTGGAAAACATGTGTACGTCATGACACGAAATGGACAAATTTTGGATGGTGTTTTGCACAAGGTCAACGGAGATAAACTCTACCTTCAGCAAAATAAAAAGTCGGTTAAGACGAGCGCGTTCACTCCTTTCTTCAACCCGTTCACTCCACTTGTACTTTTTGACTTGTTGGCTATTGAGGAATCTCCATTCTTTTTTAGAAGATCCCCGTTTTTCTTCTAAGGGAAAGTACAAAATATCATAGTACTTCCTAAAAGCAGAATAGGCCATCCGACACTGGTAACGATAACAGTGTTGGATGACCTTTTATATTTCTATTGGAAGACTGTTCTATTTGCTCACTTCCTCTATTATTGAACTCCTTAAATCCGAAAAATAATCATTAAAAGTGCAGCCACTATCGCAATGATGCTGCTGGCGCTAAAAGCAACCATAGGACCAAACGTTTGCCATAAAAACCCTGCCACTATACTAGCCGGTAATGCGGCTATTCCGGTCAATGCGTTATATGTACCCATCGCAGTTCCACGCTGCCCTTCCGGCACAATATCGGCAATATATGCCTTTTGTATACCATCCGTAAATGCGTAGTAAAGTCCGTACAATACAAACAACACCCAGATCCAAATGACGCTATTAACCATCCCAAATCCAAAATAAATCAGCGCAAAGATAATGAATCCGGAAATAAGCACCGGTCGACGGCCAATTCGGTCAGACAGCATGCCTACCGGCATTGAGAAGATACTGCTGCTCATATTAAATGCGAAGAAAGTGAGCGGAATTAAGGCAGGAAGCATCCCTGCATCTTGGGCGCGCAGCACCAAAAACGAATCAGAGAAATTGCCGACCGCAAATAGTGTCGAAATTAAGGAAAACCATATGAAGCGCCGATTTAAGTTTTTAAACCCGATTTTGGGAAGCTTCGCTTGGGTTCCGTTACCACCAGGCTCTTTATCTTTTAAGAAAATGAAGATAAGAGCTACCGCTATAAGCCCAGGGATTACGGATAGCCAAAATACAAGGCGGTAATTGTTCGTAAATATGGCGAGTACACCAAAAGCAACTAACGGACCTAATGCAGCCCCTAACGCATCCATCGCGCGACGAAATCCGAATGCTTTTCCGCGTTCCTCTTTTGTAGTGGAATCGGCGATTAAGGCATCGCGCGGCGAAGTGCGTATTCCTTTTCCGAAACGATCGGAAAATCGAATTAGAAGCACCTCTCCCCAAGAGGCACTTAAAGCAAAGAACGGTTTTGTCAGATTCGACAATCCATAGCCAACCAACATCAAAAGCTTATGCTTTCGGGTGCGGTCGGTCATCCAACCCGAAAATAGCTTTAAAATGCTCGCGGTACTTTCTGCGATTCCTTCAATAATTCCAATGGACCCGACTTGAACATGCAGTACAGTCGTTAAATACAGCGGCAAGATGGGCACAATCATGTTGCTGGAAAGATCAGTAAGTAAGCTGACAAACCCGAGAACAATAATGACCGGATTCATGGCGAATAGCTTTCTTTTTTTGGGTTGAGACATTGGCTCCATTTTGTCACCTCATATTTTGGATTCGCATTCTCGTATGATTCAGAAGCTAACGTTGATTTTGTCGCCCAAGGATGATTATAATGGAGCAAGTAGACATAAATAAAATTAATATTAATTATATCTGGTATAAAATATATTATGATCACGAGGATGATTGCCGATGCTCGCAAACATGGAATGGTATAGGACCTTTTATTTCGCGGCAAAATGGGGCAGCCTGTCCAAAGCGGCGGAAGAACTGTACATTACACAACCGGCCGTCAGCCATGCGATTAAACAGCTGGAATCTCGCTTAGGCGGCCAGCTTTTCTTCCGTACCCCCAGAGGCGTCAAGTTGACTGCCGAAGGAGAGGTATTGTTCAAATACGTCGAGCAGGCGTATCATTTCATCACAACCGGAGAGAGCAAAATAGCCGAGATGCAGCAGTTCACTAGCGGAGAGATCAGAATCGGTGCAGGAGATACGTTATGCAGACATTACTTGCTGCCGTTCTTATCGTCTTTTCATACAGCGTACCCGGAAATCAAAATCCAGGTAACGAACCGTACATCTCGAAAAACCGTAGAATTGCTCAAGCAAGGAAAAATCGATTTCGGCATCGTAAACTTGCCGCTAAACGACAAGCAGCTGCGTATTCGCGAGAGTATCGAGATCCATGACTGCTTTGTAGTCGGGGGAGCCTATAAAGAGCTAGCTGACAAGCCGATAGGTTGGGCGGAATTAAGCTCCTATCCTGTTATCATGCTGGAGCGAGGATGCAATTCCCGCGCCTTCATAGATCATTTTGCAGAGAGTCAAGGGGCCGTTCTTCGTCCTGAAATCGAGTTGGGCAGCCTTGATTTATTGTTGCAATTCGCGCAAGCGGGACTCGGCGTTGCATGCATCATTCGCGATTTTGCCAGAGATGAATTGGAGCAGGGGAAAGTTGTAGAGCTTTTGCTGAAAAACCCACCCCCACCTCGCAAGATAGGCTTGATTACATTAAACGACGTCCCCGTTTCCACAGCAGCCCGCCGTCTTCTGGATATGCTGTCGTAGCACTTATAGCGGGAAGCCGCCGTCTTATGTCACACATTTTTTCATTTCAATGAATGTCCCCATTGCCATTTTTTAAGGCTTTGGGGTTATTTGTCTAGGACCATTCGCGAAATACAGCTATATCCCCCTCTTTACATATCCCCCATAGGGGGATATTATAATAAATGTCAGATGCAATCCACTGGGAAATTACAGGTGATAATTGGTTGCAAGTGGTATGTCTTACAAAAGGGGAAGTATTAAATGTCCAGTTTCAAGATCTATTTCAAGTTTATCACACCTTATTGGAAGCTTGTTCTAATTACTGTACTCATTGGAATGGTGAAATTCGGAATTCCTTTGACTCTGCCTTTAATAATGAAATATATCGTTGATGATATATTGTTAGGTTCCATTTCTTCTGTAGAAAAGACAAGAAAACTAATTGAGGTGCTCTTAGGTGCCTTTGTCCTATTTGTTATCATACGGGTTCCAATCGAATATCTTCGCCAATATTTTGCCCAGTTAACAACAAGCCGTATCCTTTACGATCTGCGAAACCATCTGTATTCACATATTCAAAAGCTATCCTTGCGTTATTATCAGAATCATAAAACAGGCGAAATTATCTCACGTATGATCAATGATGCCGAGCAAACGAAAAGCATCGTCGAAACAGGCTTAATGAATATCTGGATCGATTTATTTACTCTAAGTTTCGCTGCGGCATTTATGATTCAAATGGATTTTTGGCTGACAATTGTCGCTATAGCCGTATTTCCTTTGTATGCCTTCTCCGTAAAAAAGCTATATAAAAAGCTTAGAACGCTAACCAAGGCTCGTTCTCAAGCTCTTGCCGAAATGCAAGGATACCTGCATGAACGGGTTAATGGTATTCCGGTTATTAAGAGCTTTGCGTTAGAAGAGGTCGAGAAAGAACGATTCGGCCAAAGAAATAATAAATTTCTGGAGCGTGCACTTGCTCTAACGAAATGGAATGCTTTGACCAATTCCATTATAAATACACTAACCGATATTGCTCCATTGCTTGTACTGGCCTACGGCGGCTATCAAGTTATCCAAGGGAACCTGACTATAGGGTCATTTATAGCCTTCTTTGCCTATCTGGATCGTTTGTACAGTCCGCTTCGCCGTTTGGTGAATTCCTCGACTGAATTAACTCAAGCGAGCGCTTCATTAGATCGTGTTGTAGAACTTATGAATGAACCCTACGATATCGTTGACTCACCTAATGCCAAAGCATTTCAAAAGATGAAAGGAAAAATAGATTTCGAAAATGTAAGTTTTAAATATGATCGTTCATCGGAGTGGATTCTAAAAAACATTCAGCTCCAAATTCAGCCTGGCGAAACCATTGCTTTTGTAGGAATGAGCGGCGGCGGAAAATCATCGCTAATTAGTCTAGTTCCTCGCTTTTACGATATTCAAGAAGGACGCATCTTGATTGATCATACGGACATTAAGGACACCACAATAAAGAGCCTGCGCGACCAAATCGGCATGGTGTTACAAGATAATATTTTGTTTAGCGGAACGGTTCGTGAAAATATACTTTTCGGTAAGCCAAGCGCTACGGAGGAAGAAGTTATACATGCGGCTAAAGCTGCAAATGCTCATGATTTTATTTTGAATCTGCCAAACGGATACGATACGGAAATCGGTGAGCGCGGGGTAAAATTATCAGGAGGACAGAAGCAGCGGGTCGCCATTGCTCGGGTCTTTCTTAAAAGTCCAAGCATATTGATTCTGGATGAGGCGACTTCCGCTCTTGACTTAGAATCCGAACATTTGATCCAAGAATCTCTCGTAAAATTGGCGAAGAACAGAACGACCTTAATCATCGCTCATCGACTTTCGACCATTACCCACGCAGACCAAATTATTCTCATAGAAAATGGCGAGATCAAAGAAAAAGGAACGCATGAACAGTTGATGAAGGAAGGCGGGGCGTATTTCCGCTTGTTTAATGTACAAAATTTACAAGGAGTCAACTCATGATATTCTTCACTTTGACACGTTTATACAAGGGGGGATACAATATACGTTAGTGGAATGGAGGGCGCTTATGCATAAACATGAACACAATCCGGATAAAGAACACGAACATAGTCACGATCACACACACCCTCATAAGCAAAGGAAACAAGTGACCAATCGATTAGCTCGAATAGAAGGCCATGTTCGTTCTATAAAAGAAATGTCTGATAGTGGCAGAGATTGCCCGGATATACTTCTTCAGATTGCTGCAGTTAAAAAAGCATTAGACGGTGTCGCTAAAGTAATATTAAAAGACCATTTGGAACATTGCGTGGTCTCTTCCGTTCAAGATGAGCATCGAAGCCAAGTATTATCTGATTTACAAAAAGCCCTGGATAATTACATACGATAAGGACAAAGGGGACTCAACGTTAAAGCTAAGTCGGTCAATTTTCAATGCCCAAATAAACGAGATGCACACATGCATCCCGTTTATTTGGGCTGAGAAGATCACATTAAATTACCAAACGAAAGTTACCGAAATGATGACCAAAAGAATAAAAAGAACCAAGATAGCAGCCACATTTGTTCCCATACCGTAACCTGCACAACTAGCGCCCATGTTCATATCCTCCTTTCGCAATCCATTTTTAAACCCGTCATATTCATATGTCGTCGACTTCACTTTTGCTTGTACATATATCCAAATTTACGTTTCGATGGGCAAATCATATTAAGCTTCATTACCGGTAGTTCCCTGATAATGATGGGCATGCGGACTCCTGCCGTCTATGGTTGTAAACCCTTCAAAAAAGTGAATATGACCGCCGCCGGGGAGGTCGATTGCCGGACCCGTTATCCCGCAAATGCTGTGAGTATGACCATGATTGTTAGTCGTCACGGTATGGTAATTGTGCACATGAGGGACGCCCGTTGGAGCCGGTTCTGTTACTCCCGCATATTCATGGACGTGTCCATCCTCATAGGAAGTAACACCTGAAAAAGGATGTACATGCTTTACAGGACGACCGTCCCAGGAAGTAATATATAGTCCATGAGAATGTTTGTTGCCGGATTCTTCTGAATGCAGAACAAAACCCTTTACCGGTATTTTTTTCATGTCATTGCCCCTCCACAAATGTTTGTAATAAATTATGTGGAGTTTGGGTCTCACGAAATAGGTTTTCGTTTATATTCCGTTCATTTTTTCAAAATGGGTGCAATTGCCCTGCTTGGAATTCTAGCCTTTATTCCATCATTGCCGGTCAAAGGCAAATTATCCTATGGGGAAAGCGGTCAGCATCATATTAGTTCTTTTCGGCGCGAGCGGGATCATCGGCAATCTGCAAACCGCCAAATATTTGCTTCCGACGCTCCTAAACGACAGCGTGCAGCGCCTCGGCGATTTGATCCACGACCATGTTCATGGCTATAGGACCGTAATAAGCGATCCACAAGGTCGAATTGACCGGATAAATATGATTTTCTTTGGCCGCCTTCAGATTTTTCCATACGGCAGTGCTTTGGAACTGTTCCGTCAGCTTTTGAAACTGATTATCCGTCAATAAAAACATATGATCCGCATTCACTTCGCTCAAAGCCTCTAACGAAATCATCGTGCTCGTGTCTTTATCATTGACGGCCTGTTTGGGCGGAGTAAGCCCCAGGTCTTTATACAAGATGGACGCCGTGCGGTGCCCTGTCGTGTGAAGTCTGATGCTGTTGTCCCTTGGGCGGATCAAGGCTACGGTCCGATCTTTCAGTTTAGCCGCCAGCTCGGCTTTCAGCTTGCCGATTTTTTGATCGTAGTCATTCCGTACTTTCTCGGCTTCCTTCTCCTTATCGACCATTTTCCCCAACGTCGTCAGCGTATCGCGCCAATCTTCATTCCGGTTCATCATGACAGTCGGAGCAATCTTGACGAGCCTGTCGTAAATTTTCTCCTGAAACTCGGTACATATAATAAAATCCGGCTCCATGGCTATGATCGCTTCCAGATTCGGCTCTTCCTTGGTTCCCAATACTTTGACATTGTTCAGCTTATCGGCCAAATAGTCCGGAAACTGTGCCGTGTCGAACGTCGTAATGACCGTGCCGGCGGGTTTTTCGTTCAGCGCAAGCAATTGATCGGCGAACTGGGTATCGAGAACAGCCATCTTCTCGGGCCGGCGCTCCAGCGTCAACTCGCCTTTCAGATGCTTGATAGTCACGGGAGCGCTCAGCTTGGCCGGCGTTTGGGAAGTTGTCCCTGATGGAGCCGCCTGCGAAGCCGTCTGGCCGGTTCCTCCGCTCACCGCCCCGGCGCTGCCGCCCGCCGCATTGGAGCAGGCACCAAGCAGCAGGAGCAAAGTTAGCATGAGACCTACCGTCGGCGCCGCTATGAAATTTTTGTACATGGGTGCAGTTCCTCCGTCTTTGTATTGATAATGATTTTCATCACCAGTAAAACTATACATTCGCAGCTTCCCTGCGCCAATGGGAAATCGCGACGGACGGGATGGATTAAAGCGACGAACTTCCGTTGTCCGTGCCTGCTCTTTGAAGTGAAGCGGAGAAGCCCCGGTATATTTCTTGAACATCCTGCTGAAATAGTAACTGTCGGTATAACCGACCGATTCGGCGATATGCGGCAGTGAAGCGTCCGTATGCTGCAGCAGAGCCTTGGCTCTTTGCATCCGGATGTGGATCAAATAATCCATCGGGCCCATCTGAAGCCTCTTTTTGAACATTCGCTGCAGTTGCCTCGCAGTACAATGAAGTACGGAGGCCAGGGAATGAAGCATGACGGGCTCCGCGTAATGCTCCTCTAAATAACGGATGGCCCGGGCGGCCAAATCCGGCTGCGTCGTCTTTCCCCCTTGCGCCTGCAACTGCCCAAGCAGCTCATAAACAAACTGGTGAAACAGCCCTTTAACATGAAATTTTTGCAAGGGGCCTCCCTGCTGCCATTGACGGCTCATTTGCTCTATATGCGTGAAAAGGGGAATCGGATAATGCGGCGCCAAACCGTATTGCAGTTGGAAGGGATTGCTTTCCTTGTACAGCCGCAGCAGCTCCTGCCGGCATGGCAGAACCATCACCGCGTTGTAGTAAACCATGAAATACTCGAAGGTCTCCATCACCTGAACGATATCCAAAAATGCGCCTTTGCCCGCGTGGCAAACAAAGCACTTGTCCGCATCGTATGCGATCTCTTCCAACAGCACCTGAGCCCTGCCGCAAGCCGCAAACAAAAACACGTTGGCCGGGAGCTGATAAGCACGCAAGCTATCGCCAGGCTGCAACACGGCCTGCCTTACGTCCAGCACGCGGAGAGCCGCATGATTCCACAACAGCATATGATCCTGAAAAGACATTGTCTGCGTTCCCCTTCTTCAATCATTGGAACTGTAAGTTCGGTTAAAAATATTATATTGATAATAATTATCAATATCAATATAAAAAAAGCCGCGGTGGCGGCTTGCATAGGGAGATTCGCCGGACCTGTGCTTGCGGCGAAACAAATTGCGGCGCGCGCGAAGGCGGGCCGCGAAGCGGAGATCGCCGGGATCGCTCTCGCGGAGCATTCGCTCGCGCACCTGCGGTGCGGCGAGAGCGTATCGGCTACTGCACCGGCGGTGCGGCGAGAGCGCCGGCTTGAGCTGGCGCGGGTGCTAGCGGTTTGGCGGACGTTGGCAAAAGCCTGCGAAAGTGCAGGCTTTTGCGGTGGAAACGGCCCGTTTGGCGGAAAAGCCTGCGATTGTGCAGGAATTTCGGCTCAAAACGGCCCGATCCCTGTCAACCGACAGAAAAGCCTGCACTTTTGCAGGAATATTTCGCTGCAGGCGTATCGGCGAGCAAAAAGCTGCACTTTTGCAGGCTTTTTGCCCGCTGCGCTAGCGAAGCGCTTGCGTTTTTGGAATTCGCCGCGCCGAGCGGGCGGGTGTACTTCGCCGCCTTGAGCCGGCGCGGGTGCTAGCGGTTTGGCGGACGTTGGCAAAAACCTGCGAAAGTGCAGGCTTTTGCCACTAGCTTTGCAAACAAATGTAACAAACCATATTTTTTAAATGTTATTTAACAAAAAAGGTAAATTAATGTTGAAATTTTGCATAAAAAAACCTATTCTAATGGTCAGATCATCTAGGCGTGTTA
>NZ_JBYLHY010000050.1:0-38326 GCF_057749925.1 Paenibacillus sp. sgz302191 | reverse complement strand
ACCAAGCCGAGCGGGATATTCGCATGGTCAAGGTGAAAACCAAAATTTCCGGTGCATTCCGTACGCCCGCAGGGGCTAGGCAGTTTGCCCGCATTCGCTCGGTCATCTCTACCCTTCTTAAACAAGAACGCCCTATCCTCGAATCCCTCTCTTTGGCCCTTCACGGACGCCTTCAATTCTAAACAGACCTAAGTAGTAACCAAAAATACATGAATTTGCGTCCTCGATTGCTGGCAGCGAAAAATTCCTGCAATTGTACAGGCTTTTCACTGAACAAATGGGCTCAGATTCACTTTCAGCGAAAATTCCTGCACTTTTGCAGGCATTTCGCCAAAATAAACCAATTCTGCAAGAAAAACCTGCAGTTTTGCAGGTTTTCTCCTCATCAAGCTGCTTCCTGCCTAGTTGCGCAGTTCCACGATCTACGCCGGGAGATGCAGTTTGAACTTTCTGAATGTGGTAAAATACTGGTAAATATGAAATGACGGGAGAAATTTATGCACCGTAAAAAATATTGGATTCTTCTGCCTCCCTTTTTGATCACTGCACTAGTTCTCGCAATTTATTTACCTCAAAAATTAAAACCGTTTACACTACTCATTTTGTTCGTATTTTGGGCAGTATACTATACTTGGATATATATCGAGAAAAATAATACAACAAAGAAAAATCAATAATTCCTCATTTCTTTCTTATAGAAGGCAGGAGGACGTTAGGTAAACTTCTTTGGGCGTTTATAGAGCAGCTGATCAAAATTCCATAGTTAGCGTATCCGGAAGCATCGGACAAGCTGCTGCCGCGGTCACCGCCAATTCGCTTAGTACCGCGTGTTTCCAAACCTAATTAGCCCTCATCTTGATAACAAGATGGGGCTGTTTGACGTTTACAGCGGAAGAGCGGATACTGGCTGGGTGCTGCACTCTTTTGGCGGTAGAAGCGACGAGTGACATCATTACGCTAACGGGCAGGATAGTTATGGAGGTCTCGGTGGTTCTGTGTGCTACCTGTATTGGTGGGAGTATAGATTTCGTTACACCGCTAGCAGCAGTTTTGTTATTCTTAGAATTTGCAATTCAAGTAAAGAAAGGACAGGACAGGGGCGCCCGCCCTGTCCTGTCCTTTCTTAATAGATGAGGATAAACGCGTGATGAGTTTACGGTTCGATCAAGGTTTACAGATCGACTCTCAAGGTGCCCAGCATCTTGGCGAATTTCGGATCGCGGTAGGATAAGAAAAGACTTTCCCGCGTATCGAGGGCGGAAATTTGTTCGATATCGTCCGCGCTCAACTCAAAATCGAAAATGTCGAAGTTTTCGACGATCCGCTCTTTTCTCACCGATTTTGGAATTACAACGACTTCACGCTGAACAAGCCAGCGCAACACGACCTGGGCGACGGACTTATTGTGTTTTTCTGCGATCGAGGCCAGCACTTCGTTGCCGAACATGTCGTTAAGTCCTTCAGCGAACGGCGCCCACGACTGGTGTTGAACTCCCTGCTCTTTCATAAAAGCGGCGCTCTCAGTCTGCTGGTAGAACGGGTGCGTTTCGATCTGGTTGACGGCGGGCACGATTTCGTTATGCACGATGAGGTCCATCAGACGGTCGGGCAGGAAATTGCTGACACCGATTGCCTTGATCTTGCCTTCGCGGTACAGGTCTTCCATCGCACGCCAAGCGCCGTAGTAATCGCCGAACGGCTGGTGAATAAGGTATAGATCGAGATAGTCGAGCTGCAGCTTCTTCGAGGATTTGGCAAACGCCAGCTTGGCACTTTCGTAGCCGGCATCCTGAACCCAGAGCTTGGTCGTGATGAACAGCTCCTCACGCGGTACGCCGCTGCGCTTGATCGCGCGTCCGACCGCTTCCTCATTCAGATAACCGGCGGCTGTGTCGATCAGACGGTAACCGGCCATCAGCGCTTCATATACCGCGTTCTCACATTCTTCAGCATCGGGAATCTGGTAGACACCGAAGCCGATGATCGGCATTTTCACTCCGTTGTTCAATGTTACGGTTTGCATTGTAACTCCTCCCAGTGTTCAAATGTATAACAGCAAACGGCGCATATCCCGGGAATCGGGCACTGCAGCGGGGATTCCGCTTACGGCTGATTTGCATTACAATAAGCTTAGAACCTTCGTGTTACACGAAGTCAAGCCATCTTCAAAAATTTATTTTCCAAGGAGGATTCACATGCATACGGTCAAAGAAGCCGCCCAGATAACGGGACTCACCGAGCACGCCGTGCGCTTTTACACGGATAAAGGCCTGGTGCCAAGCGTACAGCGCAATCAAAACAACATTCGGATGTTCGACGAAGAATCGATCAACTGGCTGCATGGCGTCAAATGCCTCAAGCAATCCGGGATGCCGATTGAAGTCATTAAAATGTACGTCGATCTCTGTCTCGAAGGGGATTCGACCATTCCGCAACGCTGCACACTCATGATGGAGCATAAAGAAGCCGCGCTCGTTAAGCTCGAAGAAGCCAAACGGCACGTTGCCCATTTGGAACAAAAAACCGCCCTATATCAGGCCATTCTGGAGCACCGCTCTCCAGACACGACCAATCCCGGCAACTGGGACAAAATTCAGCATATGCATTCTGACGTATTTTACTCGCCCTCTGTTCGGAAGGCGTGAGAGACATTCGTGAGCACATCAACCGCACTGAAGAAAATTTTCGGTTTAAAACTCCTGATTGGCTTGGCAATGAACAAGATTCAGGTGAACCTTATCATAAGTAACGTTGAAAACTTTTTGCTTACTCTCTCACAGACCTTAAAATGTTACACGAAGGAGGAAGGAGGTGAGGCACCTCCTCCGATCTCTACTCAGGTTGGTGTTGTGTGACGCTTTCCGCTGAACGGTGCTAAAGGGCGCTTCCTGCATCCGGGCACTGTGCGCGGCAGTGGAGCCAAGCGCTTGTTCCACGGCACGGGAACGAAACGAGATACTGTACCTTTGCTTGGGTCCGACATTTATGAATCGGTATCTAACAGATAATAAAACATTTTGTCAATGTAAAAACACCTTCAAAATGATATCCTCTCATTAATCTTACAGATCGTTCCCTGCTTGCGAATTTCTTTCGCGAATGGCTTCTTCAGTTCGTGGGACAAGAAAATCTACAAATATTGCCGCGTTTGCTTGCACTTCCTCGATGAAAGGACGGAAACTCTTATTGTATTCTTGGAATGCAAGTTCAAAATTACTATGGCATTTTTGGAAAGCATCAGCCAAGGCGGCCGCCCCATCTATTGCGAGTGATCCACCCATGCCAGCAGCCGGAGAGGCGCAGTATCCTGCATCACCGACTAGCGCTACCCTGCCTTTTGTCCACGACGGCATTTTCATTTGGCACAGCTTGTCAAAGTAAAAAGTTTTCGAGTTCTTCACTTCTTCCAGCAATTCCGGCGTTCGCCAGCCTACTCCGGAAAACTGATTCAAAGTTATATTCCGCTGCTGTTCTTCGTTTCGGTAGTCGTAAGGGATTTCCTTCTCCGAAGAAAAGAAGAGGACGATATCGGTTTTATTGTTGTAGGCGTTCAGCATGACCGCCTTTCCCGGCTCGTTGTACATCTGTGTCGTATTCTCCCGGATCAACAACTTATCCACGATCGTGATAGAAAAATAAGTTTTAAGGAAATGCGAAAATTCCGCTTCCTCGCCGAAGCCATATTTTCTGACGGCCGAATGAATACCATCGCAGCCAAATACCAGGTCAAAAGAGCGCTTTTGCCCCCCTTTGAAAGCTACGTCGACGCCGTTACTTTCTTCCTTCAACGACGTTATGCTATCTCCGAAAATAAACTCGACATCATCTTTGACAGCCTCGAACATGATATTCAGCAATACATTTCGCTCGATTTCATATTCATCTTCTGCGAGCCGCTCACGGAATGCCAATCTTTCAGTGACATCATCGGAATTTTTGAATTCCATCACTTCCATGTCTATTTTGTTCGACTGGATTTGGTCGAGCAGCCCCATACGTTTCACGATGTCGACGGTATTTCCGCGGATATTTACAGGCGTGCCGCCTTTTTTGAGACCTTCGGCGATCTCAACAACGGTCACGTTGCAGCCCAACTTCTTCATCCAGTAGGCTGTTGAGAGGCCGGCGAAACTCGCCCCGCTAACTAGGATATTTTTTTTCATTTTCGATCCTCCCGTGATGGTTGTATTCGTGTTCACTAGATTTCGTAAATTTATTTATGATCCACCATATTTTTAATGACATTGTATAGAATAAAATAGCTTTATATACTGAATATTAACAGCTCATGCGGGGCCAGACACCATTTTCAACCTATTATATGATCCGTCAAGCACTGAATAAGTAGAGAGTTCTTGCTCTAATCGCTCATGAAACCTTAGTAGGAAACGTGCAATCGATGTACCGGATGCCAAAAAGATCCGTTTGATCGTGAACAGTGATGCTAAAAACGAAGCGGACGACCAATATGCTATCGTTCATTCGCTGTTAACGCCTCAGTTCGTCATCAAAGGCCTAATTGGTGCCCACTTCGGCCAGGAGAGAAGTAAAACCTCAATGTTGGACAGCGTGAAGGAAATAGAACTTCTATTGAAACTCATGGGTTTGTCGGGAGAATATCCTGTTCTTTGTGGGGCGGAACGTGCCATGCAAGACGAAAGGACTCCGGTCTCATCAGAGGGTGCTGAGTTAATTGTACGAGAAGCTATGTCCGATGATCAAAGGCCTTTGTTCGTGATTTTCCTAGGGACCATCACAGATCTAGCGGCGGCTTATCTAATGAATCCGGCGATTGCCGATCGCTTGACAGCGGTATGGATTGGAGGAGGAGCTTGGCCAAATGGTGGAGAGGAATTTAATTTAGGGAACGATATTCACGCAGCGAACGTCGTACTCAGTTCTCCGATCCCGTTGTGGCAAATTCCTAGAAATGTATACGCAAAGATGAGAGTCAGTATCGCGGAATTAAAGTCTAGAGTGGAGCGATGCGGCGCCATTGGTCAATATTTATATCGCCAATTGCTGGAGACAAATCAAAAATGGGCAAACAATCCGGGTTGGCCAAGGGGGGAAGTATGGACGTTGGGTGATTCCCCAGCAGTGGGATTGCTGCTGCACGATCAGCCTTATGATTATGATTTGAAGCCTGCACCTCGCATATCTCCGGATATGACCTATGTCCATCATCAAACGGAGAGACGAATTCGGATATATCGAGATATCGACGTTAGGTTTATTTTGGAAGATATGTATGCCAAACTGGAGTTGTCCAGTGCGGAACAGTAATTTACTGTCAAGGTTTGTAGATCATTGGCGGAAAAAATTTTGAAGAAATAATTTCTGAATTTAGTCATAACTACTGGTGATTGAACTACCGGGAGATGTTAGCGCAATAAAACAGCCGCAGTCTAAGACTTTATTTTTCAAGTCATAGACTGCGGCTGTCTTAACTTTAGGGTGAGTTTAATACTTAGTAGGATCAACAATTTCAGTCTAAAATTATATTTTCTACGAACACTTGGCGGATGAGCGGACTGTGGCTGGGTGTTGCATTCTTTTGGCGGTATATGGGGGGATAGGGGCAGGGTGAAGCTACTTAGGGGCGTTTAACGGTGGAATGACCATCCAGGTGTTTGTTTTCGCTGCAAAAGTCGGCACGGACCCTTGCTGTTCGGCGCGGCAGCTCAAAAAACCTGCAATTGTGCAGGCTTTGGCCATGGAAATGGGCTGTTTTTGGGAAAAGCCTGCAATTGTGCAGGAATTTTCGATCAAAACGGGCCTGAGCCCTGCATATGAGCGAAAAACCTGCACTTTTGCAGGAATGGACCGGGGCAGGTGCAGGAAAGGAGCAAAAACCTGCACTTTTGCAGGCTTTTTACGTCCGCGCTACCGTAGCGGGCTGTCCGGCGTCGCCGGAGGCACGCCCGCCCCAGCGGGCAAAGCCCGGCGGGACGCCAGCGTGCTGCCGCAGCGGCGGGCTGTCCGGCGTCGCCGAAGGCACGCCCGCCCCAGCGGGCAAAGCCGGCGGGACGCCAGCGCGCTGCAGCAGCCGCAGGCGCAGGCCGACCGCCCTACCGGCGACACGCCTAGGCGCTCCGGTCCCGGCCCCCGGCCTACATATTCGTCGCCATGTTTGCCGTTTCCAGCTGTGTTTGCCGGCTGGCCGTCAGCACGTAGGTTTTGCCTGCGACGGCTTCGAACGTGACCGTGCAGTCTCCCGCAATGGCGGTTTCGACCGGCATCCCGTCCGATTCAACCGCGAGAGGCGCCTGCGGCCGTCTGCATACGACTGTGCAGGGCCGGCTTTTCGCCGCGCGGATGATGCAGCGGGTCAGCCGGCCTTCCGCCCACTCGATGTCGACGCCGCAGCCGCCACGGGCGCGCAGCCCGCTGATTCGGCCCTGCTGCCAGTCCCCCGGCAGAGCCGGGAGCAGCGTGATTTCCCCGCGGTGCGACTGCAGAAGCATCTCCGCGATGCCTGCCGTACCGCCAAAATTGCCGTCGATTTGGAACGGCGGATGGTTGTCGAACATGTTCGGCAATGTCGAGTTGGACAGAAGCGCCCGCAGATGCTCGTAAGACTTGTCCCCCTCCTCCAGCCGCGCGAAAAAGTTGACGATCCAGGCCCGGCTCCAGCCTGTATGGCCGCTTCCGGCTTCCAGCCTGCGCTCCAACGTGCGCCTGGCCGCCTGCGCCCATTCCGGGGTATGGCGCACATGGATGATCTCGCCGGGATGCAGCGCGAACAAGTGGGAAATATGCCGGTGGCCCGGATGCACCTCGTCCCAGTCCTTCACCCACTCCTGCAGCTGCCCGTATTTGCCGATTTGCGGCGGTGGCAGCTTGCGCAGCATGCGTTCCCATTCGCCCCGGACCGCTTCATCCGTTTGCAGCAGGCCGGAAGCCTCGATGCAGGCGCTGAACAACGTGTACACAATCTGCGTGTCCATCGAAGGGCCTATGGTCAGACAGCCTACGCTTCCATCGGCGCCGATGAATTTATTTTCGGGTGAGGTGGAAGGCCCCGTGATGAGACGCCCCTGTTCGTCCTCGAACAAGTAGTCCAGGAAAAACTCCGCCGCCTCCTTCATAGCGGGATACGCCCGTTCGCGCAGGAAGCTTTCGTCCATGCCGTACCGGTAATGCTCCCAAAGATGCAGGGTAAGCCACGCGGCCCCCATCGGCCATATCGAGCCAGGCATGAAATTGCCTTCGATTTGGGTCGCTCCCCACATATCGGTATTGTGGTGCGCGACGAACCCCCGGCAGCCGTACACTTTTTGCGCCGTTTTCCTGCCGTTCACGCGCATGCGGTCGATCAGATCGAACAGCGGCTCATGGCATTCCGGCAAATTGCACATTTCCGCGTGCCAGTAGTTCATTTCCGTATTGATATTGATCGTGTATTTGGACTCCCACGGCGGAGTAAAGCTCTCGTTCCAAATGCCCTGCAAGTTCGCGGGATTGGAGCCGGGCCGGGAGGAAGCCATCAGCAAATAGCGGCCGTATTGAAAATAAAGGGCGATGAGCCCCGGGTCCCGGCCGCCTTCCCGGAACCGCGCAAGCCGGGCATCGGTCGGCAGCGCTCCGGCTTCGCCAGCCGTCTCCTCGGCCCCGCCGAGCTCCAACTGCACGCGCCGCAGCTTGGCGGCATGATCCGCTACGTGGTCCTGCTTCACCCGTTCATAGCCTTTGCCCGCAGCTTGCTCCAACTGCCGGACGCATTCCGCTTTCGGATCGGCATGCCGGAATGAGGTCGCCGCCGCGATATAAATCGTAACGGCCTCGGCCTCAACGGTCAAAAAATCGCCGATCGCATTCACCGACCCGCCGTCCGGAACGGCTTTTACCGCAGCGCAGTAGGCGACTCCGTCCCTGCCGTTCACTCCGCTCATCACGAGCGTATCGCTCGCGATCTTTTGCGTGCCTTCGTCAAACGGCCTGCGGCTCAAATGCATGCGCAAGTTCAACTTGCCCGGCCGGTCGCACGTAATCCGCACGGCCATCACCTGATCGACCGCGCTGCTGAGCAGTTCCCGCACATGCCGGACGTCGTTCAGACAATAGCTGACATGGGCGAGCCCCTGCTCGATATCCAAATCTCTGTAATAATTGGAAATCATCTTTTTTTCGCCATCGTGGTAAATTTGAAAATCCCCGAGCGGCTGGTACGGATGCAGCGATTTGGGAATCGACATCATCCCTGCCTGCGCCAGCTCTTCCGCTTCGATCTGCTTGCCTTTCATCAGCAGCCGGCGCACTTCCGGAAAATAGCGCAAACCCTCCGGATTGTCCCCTTCGACAGGCCCGCCGTACCAGACCGAATCTTCGTTCAATTGCAGCCTTTCGTGATTGACTTTGCCGAAAATCATGGCGCCGAGCCGCCCGTTGCCGATCGGCAGCGCTTCGGTCCACGCTTTGGCCGGCTTTTCATACCACAGCTTCATGCTGCGGGGGGATTTCCACCAATGTTCCATTGACATCGCTCCTTTTCATCATGCTAATTTGGGAAATGAATCGGACACTTTTTGAATGCGCAAAGCGTAATAAAGCTGTGCCGGCAAATCGATCCGGAAACGTCCGGCAAACGAGCTGCCAAGCGGCGTGACAGTCATGTTCCACGTATCGATCAGATCCGCCCTGTACGTCCCTTCGGGAAGCGAAAATTCGCGGCAGGCAAACCGGTGCGGGCCAAAATATTGCAAATAATATTCGCCCTTCACGACCAGTGTGGCCGCATCGTAACTATCGGTGCTGTATGCCGCATACTCCGGCGCTTCCGCAAGAATGGCCTGCAAAAATGCGATTCGCGCCGCGCTCTTTCCATGAAGCTCGCCGCCGTGCGAGTACCAAAGCTGCGGGCCAAGGCAAGCCTCCCCGTGAGTCACATAGCCCCCTCGGCAAGTCCCTTCCCATATGAGGCAGACGAGCTCCTCGGGAGTCAAGCTGCCCCAGCGGGCGTCCAGATTTCCTTCATACCCGCAATCGTCGATGACCGCCGGCTTGCCGAATTGCTTCGTGCATTCCGAAACGGCAAACGCATCGGCCTGCCGAATGCTCGCATGCGTAACCCATGGCGCGCCAAAATCGTACTGCGTCCCGCCGCTTTGGATCGAGCGCAAATGCCTGCCGCTGTCGCACTCCTGCACGATCAGGAACAAGCGCCGCCAATCGTCCTCATGCTTGTGCTCCATCCGATCGCAGCCGTCCGCGAGCGACCACCATACGTTGCGGAATGCGGCAAGCCTGGCAACGGCATAGCGCACATAACGGTCGTCGGCTTCCGCGGGCATCCGGTCGAATCCCCACCGCCCGCCGTCATGCGGATGAAACAGAATAAGCTCCGCCTGGATGCCCAAATCGGCCAAAGCCTGTACCCGATTTTCCAAATGGGCGAAATAGTCGGGGCGCGGCCTCGCATCATCGAATCCCGTTTCCGGCGAACCTTCAAAAGGATAGCTGTCCGACCCCGGAGAATTGAACGGATCGCATTTCGGAAAAACACACATCCGGACTTTGTTGAAAGGCGAGCGTGCGAGCGACCGCAGCGTCCGCTTTTGCACCTCCTCGTCCTGCAGATGCCATACATGGCAGGTCGTGCCGACCGGCGCAAACCGCGTGCCGTCCGCATACTGAAAATGCGCGTCATCCTTGACTCTGACGGGGCCGCGGTTGCCGGGCGAAGGAGGGGTGCACATAAATTGCCCTGCAATGCCGTCAAAGCCGGCATCATCGCTTGACGTCCGAAACGTCCAAAGCCCTTCTTCTTCCGGCATAAACCGGATGCGGTATTTGCCCCCGCCGTCATAAAAGCCTTCGGCTTCCGCATAGCTCCCGCCGCCGGAGAACTCGGCGCAAAGCCGCACATCCGTGAACGGATTCCCGTGCGCAGGGCCGTCCAGCGTCAGCTCGAACATCCCCCAGCGCTCCACATCCCTCGTAAAATTCAGAGCGGCCGCCTCCTTTCGGGCTTCATTTTGTTCATACCTTGACAATGCGCAGCGCCATATACGGTTTTCCCGGAAGCTCGATTCTGCTCCCCCCGCAGAAAACGCCCTCCAGAGGCGTGATGCTCATGTTCCATGCATCGATAAGCTCGATGCGGCAGGACGCGTCCTCCTGAAGATCGACGTATGCGTATGCAGGCTGGCGGCGGCCGAAATAAAGCAGCTTATACGTCCCTTCCCGCCCGGCTTCGATCCAGTCCGCAGGACCTTGCTCCATCACGCTCCGCAGGAATGCGATTCTCGCCACGCTTTCCCCGTACAGCTTGCCCCCGGAAGATATCCACGCTCTCGTCTCCCGGCCGATAAACGACTCGCCATGCCCGACAAAACCGCCCCGCGTCAGCCCCTCCCAAAACCGGTGGGTCAGCTCCTCCCCGGAAATGTTGCCCCAGCGCCTGGAATGATCGCCCTCGTACGAAATTTCGTCGATGACGACCGGTTTGGCGACCGTTTCCCGCCAGCTTGCCGTCAGCTCCGCATCCCAATGCTGGATGCTTTGATGCGTAATCCACGGCTTGGAAAAATCGTACAAATTGGACGATTTGTACATTTTCGTGCCGTTGTGGATCGACCGCAGATGCTGATACGGATCGTACCGCTGCGCCAATTGCAGGAGCCGGTCCCAGTCTGCAACCGTTTTGTCCGCATTGAAATCGTACTCGTTGCACAGCGACCACCACACGTTGCGAAAAGAGGCCAGCCTCGCGATCACATAGCGCAAGTAAAAAGCATCCGTCTCCGCGTCCATGTTGTCGACGCCCCAATACCCTTTGTCGTAAGGGTGAAACAGAACCAGATCGGCCTCGATGCCGAGCTCCAGCAAATCGCCGATGCGCCGCTCCAAATGGGCAAAAAATGCGGGATTGAAGCAGCTTTTGTCCACATCCTCCGGGCTTGAGCCGGCGAAAGCGAGCCGCAGCGGCGGCTGCATATCCCTGGTCGGCAGCAGGCACATTCGCACTTTGTTGAACGGGGAGCTTTGCAGCGACTGCAGCGTAAGATCCTCCAACAGCTCGCTCCCATGATGCGTCCAATGATAGCAGGTCGTTCCAAACGGCCAGTAGGGCGTTCCGTCCTCGTACGCGAACAAATGCCGGTCCTTGACCCGCACCGGACCATGGTTGCCCGCGGGCGGCGGCACGCAGACGAATTCGCCGGCATATCCGTCAAGCTCGCTGCGGTTGCTGCGCGTCACATACCTCCACACGCCCGGCCGGTCCGGCATGAAGCGGACGCGGTACGTGCCGTCTCCATCATAGAAGCCGTCGGGCTCGACGACGAGATTCCTATATTGTAAGCGGGCGGACAACCGAACCTCCTGAAACGGGTTGCCTTCGGAAGGGCCCTGCAAGGACAGCTCAAACCGCCCCCACTGCTCCACTTCCGGCAAGTTTTGCCGTACATCCATCGGCACAATCCCCCCTGGTCGTTATTTGATTCCCGAATGCGCCATCGTGGCGATCACTTTGCTCTGGAACACGAGGAACATGATCAGGTTCGGCAAAAACAGCAGGAGCGCGGCCGCAGCCGCGGCGCCCTGCCTGGCCACGCTGTTCGCCATCCCGCTGGTCAGCGTCTCCACGTAGAACGGGAACGTTTTCATCGTTTCATTTTGCATATAGAACGTGGATGTGTCGGCATTTTTCCAGGCGGAGTCGAACGCGATGATCCCTATCGTCGCCACCGCAGGCATCAGCAGCGGCATGACAATCCGCAAAAACAGCGTATGCTCCTTGGCTCCGTCCATGCGCGCGGAATCCAGCAATTCGTCCGGAAGCTGGTCGATGAACTGCTTCATCAGAAAGACGCCGGTCGGCACCGCGACGAGCGGCAGAACGTGCCCCCAATACGTGTCGAAAATGTGCAGCTTGCTGACGATCAAATATTTCGGAATTTCCACAGTTTCCGGCACGAAGACGAGTGTCAGCAAAATCGTCCCGAACACCAGCTTGTGGCCGGGGAACTTGTGCTTGGAAATCGGATAGGCGCACATGGCGCTCGTAAATGTGATCAGAAAGACGGCCAGTGCCGTCACGATCAGGCTGTTGAACAAATAGCGGCTGACCGGAACCGCCGTGCTTTTGGTCGTCGCCAGCAGCTCGACGAAATTTTGCAAGGAAGGCTCCCGGGCAAAAATCGTAGGCGGATAGATGAAAAGCTCCTGATACGGCTTCAGCGCGTGATTGAAGATGTAGACGATCGGCAGCAGCATGAAGACGCTCAGCAGCACGAGCAAAATCGCGGCAAACGTCTCGAACGGGCTCAACCGGCGAAATCCCATCCGTCTGCGCCACAGATCGATTTTTCTTAGCGCAAGTTTCATGCTTCGTCCTCCTTCGTGCCGAACAGCTTCCAGCTCAGCTTTTGGGCAAAATAAACGATCGCCAGCAAACATACCGTCAGCGCCGTCGCATATCCGAGCTCAAACCGCTTTAAGCCGTAGTCATCAATGTGCGTCGTAATCATGTGACCGGCGTATTCCGGCGTCGGATTCATCCCGGACAGCGCCGTTCCGATCGAGGACATCTGGATTGCCCCGACGATCGCCATGACAGCGCCGAACAGCATTTGCGGCTTGGTCGACGGAATCGTGATGTACCACACTTCCTCCAGCCTGCTGCGGATGCCGTCCAGCCGCCCCGCTTCGTACAGCTCGGGGTTCACGTTCAGGATGCCCGCCAGCATGCCGAGAAAGCCGATCCCCATGCTTTTCCACAGCGAGACGACAACCATGGAAGCCATCAGATGCTCCTTGCTCGTCACCCATGCGACCGGTTCGCCGATCAGGCTGAGTTTGAGCAAAAAGCTGTTCAAATAGCCGATTCTGTCGCTGGAAAGCAGCGGCGTCCAAATAATGCTCATGGCGACCAGGCTGGCCAGGGACGGGGTGTACATCGCCAGCGTAAACCATTTGCGGTAGACGGCGGGCAAAATCGAAATCAGCCAGGCCAGCAAAAAGGCGCACGCATATCCCCCGGGCCCGATGATCAGTGCAAAAGAAAGGGTGTTCGGCAGCGCGTATTTGATCAAAATCAAATCCTGCGACAGCATGTAGCGGAAATTGTCCCAGCCGACGAAATGCGGCGGTTCGATCGCATTGTAATACGTGAAGCTAAGCGCTAATGCGGCGAGCACCGGAATTAAAATAAAGATGGCAAAACAGATGACGAAAGGCGCGATGAACAAATAGGAGATGCGGTACGCCCAGATCGTCTTTAAAGCCGCGAACAGCCTGTTTTTCCGGATTTTCACGGGAGCAAGCGGCCTCTGCTGAATCGCTTGCGCATCACTTTTCAACATATTTATCCACCCCTTCCCACGGCTGTGTAATCGTTGGCAAATTCAGCGACCGCACCATGTTCCCGCTCTGATCGATAAAGCGGAACTCCTGCATTTTCCTCTGAACCTCCCGGTCCACTTCCTTGATCGCCGTTTCCAGCGAAGTGCGGTAATTTTCCCCGCCGATGACGGTTCGCGTCCAGGCGTTTTTGATTTCCCGCTCCATGTAATAGCTGCCCGGCACTTTGGCAATGTCCCGGAACCAACGCCACTGCTGCAAAATGGCTTGCAGATCGTCGGCTTTCCACGGCAGCCTCACGAACGCGTCGACGTTGGACGTATACCAGCGGAACGTGACGCCATTGAGCGTTTCCAGATCCGTTCCGTACTTTTCCTGCACTTCCTCGGACATCCACCATTTGAGGAATTCCCAGCTTTCCTGCGGCTTCTTCGTCTGCTTGAAGATCGCCGAGGCGAGCATATCTCCGCCGTTGCCGCCCGTCCAGCGGACGACCGTTCCGTCATCCTGGCGGACGCCGGGAATCGGCGCCACTCCCCACAAGCCGTTCAGCTCGGGAGCCGCGACGGTCAATTGCAGGTACGCGTTCAAATCGGCAATGCCGATCGGATACGAGCCGTCCCGGAAATGCGCATAAAAGCTTTCCGATTTTTGATCGATGCCGTATTTGTTTTGCAAATCGGTCCACTGCTTGAACGCATCGAACCCTTTTTCCGCACCCAGTCCCGTCCTCGTTCCGTCCTTCGTGTAATATTCCGCCCCGTGCATCTGCAAAAATATGCTGTGCTCGACAGGCGTGAAGTTCATGCCGTTTTGCTGAAGAATCGGAAGCATCCGGTATACGTCGTCCCAGGTATCGGGTACCTTTAGGCCGAGCCGCTGCAACATATCTTTCCGGTAAAACATGACGGAGAACGTCTGCGTCTCCGGAACGGCATAGTAGCCGCCGTCATAATAGTAAGCCAGCCACGCGCCCGGGGTGAATCTCCGGTACACCTCGTCGAAATCCGGGAATTGCTTGAGATCGTAGATGCCGCCCCGGATGGCATAGTCGAACGGCGTATCGTGCGGCAGCCCCAGGCCGACGTCGGGAGCGATCCCGGCGGCGTTCATCAACAGCAGCAGCTTATCGTCTTTCAGCAGATTGACCTTCACTTTAATGCCGGTTTGCGGCGTAAACATATCGTCCGCCATGCCCTGCAGCAAGTTGACGTAGTCCCGCCCGCGGTTCATCCACACGTTCAGCACTTTGTCGTCCGCTGCGTTCGATTTGGGTTCCGTTTGAAAAGAATTGAAAAAGTTGATGAAGGAGCCTTCCACTTTTTCCATAAAAGTCGCTTCCAGCTTCGGGAACGGCTTGCCGGCCGGAACGACCGCAATGCGGTCGAGCTGGAGCGGCTGAAAGCCGAGCTGGCCGATGAGATCGGACAGCTTGCTTTGCATTTTGTTGAAGCGCCCGGCATCGTAAGGAATCTCATCGGGATTTTTCAGCAGCGTTTCGATATCTTTGCCGACGGTGACCAGCCCTTGGGAAACCGAATCCGGTCGCCCGTTGATCGCGATCAACCGGTCCCGGGTCGCCGCAAGCTGATCTTGCAGCTGTCGGAGCTGCTTGATAAAGCCGGGCAAATCTTTTTTCAGATCCCAGGTCCGGTTTTTATCGTCAACCCCGCCGGTCAGCGTGTGCAAATCGTTGGATAGTTTCGTCAACGTATCCGTGGCGCGATTCATATCGCCGACAATCGGGATGACGGGGGCTTGCGTAACGCGCATCGAAATCGTGTTGGCCCCTTTTTGCAAATAAAACTCGTAGGCGTTGCCCTGATCGTCGGCCAGCGGCGTCCCTTTCCAGTTCGACGCATAGGAGAAACGATACGCTTTCAGCTCGGCGAACGGCACTTTGCCGTTGATCAAAATCGAGCGGAACGACGAGCGGTTGGACACGAACGACTGCTGCTGGCGCAGAGCGATGGTATAGTAGCCGGTTTCCGGCACATCGAAGTTCCAGCTGATTTCCTGATTGCCCGACGCCCAGTGGTTGCCGTCAATCGTATTGTAAGTAATTTTGCCCCGCACATAAGGGCTGTTCGCAATATCGTTGTCAAAAGCGAGCGCGATGGAAGAATCGTTCTTCCATGCGACCTGCTCCGCTTCGATGATGATCGGATCGGCCTGTACGGGAGCCGCCTCCTTGGGCAATCCGCTCCTGACGGTCCGGTAATCGGCCGCAAGCTCCGGCGCTTTGAACGCAATCGATTCCAGCGCGAACGGATCGCTGCCGGACAGGCGGATCGTATGCTTGCCAGGCGTCAGCTTCCAAAGCAGCGCGTCCGAATAAGCGCCGGACAAATCGCGCAGCTCCCACGTCAGCCAGCCGGAAATGTCCTCGGCCACCGGCCGGATTTCGTCCCCGTTGTCATCCTTGCGGACCGGCATTTTGTCCTTCCAGTGCCTGTACAGCTGGATCGACTTGGATTCCACGAACGGTGCGGCGCCGTCGACCGTTAAGTTCAGCGAAATCGGCTTGCGGTTTTTCGTGTCGACGAACGGATGGTACGACAAGTCGATGGCATACAAACCGCCCTGTGCGACGCTCAGCTCGTATTCGATCCATTCGTCGCCTTTGGCGCTCCAGACCAATACGCCGTTCTTCCCGCCGTACGACCCGACGGAAACGTGGGCATTGTCCGAGCGGCCGCTCAGCTTCGCTCCCTGAACGGTCAGCCCGCCGCCACGGGCGGGAGCCGTCCCCTCCTTCTGCCACTGCTCCAGCACTTCGGAGTAATAGGGCTCCAGCTTTTGAGATTTATGGTCGGACGGATTCGATCCGTCAGCCTTCGTGTTCGCCGCCTTTGCGCCGCCGTTAACCGCCAGGCCGGGAAACGCCGGACCCAGCACCAGTACAAGTGCAAGCAGGATCGTCATCCATACCCTTGCTTGATAAAACGCCTTCAACTCCATCCCCCCGCCATACTGCTTAGTACGATAAGTTTTCCGTGGAATCTTTATCGAAAAACAGCGCTTTCTGCATATCGAGTGTCAAAACAAGCTTTTCGTTTTCCGTAAACGCATGATCGGCCTGGGCTCTGACTATTAGCAAATTCGGCATGCCGATGTCCAAATACAGATACATATCCGCCCCCATCAATTCGTTCAGCTTCTGAATGCCGGCGATTTGCGCATGGGGATTGGCTTCGTGTAAGGCCGGGTCCAAATGGATATGCTCGCAGCGAATGCCAAGCAAAACGGTTCGATCGACTTTTTTCTTTTTTTTCAACAAGTCCGATTGATGCGCCGGGATTTTCAGGTAATACCGGTTCGTATGGAATTCCAGCGAGCCGTCCGCACCCTCGATAATTTTTCCTTCGATAAAATTGATCGGCGGCGTCCCGATAAATCCGGCCACGAACGTATTCCGCGGATTGTTGTAGATCGTCTTGGGCGAATCCACCTGCTGGATGATCCCGTCCTTCATGACGACAATGCGGTGCCCCATCGTCATCGCTTCGACTTGGTCGTGCGTCACGTACACCATCGTGACGCCGAGTTTTTTTTGCAGCGCGATGATCTCCGTCCGCATTTGGACTCTCAGCTTGGCGTCCAGGTTGGACAGCGGCTCATCCATCAAAAAAACGGACGGATTTCGCACGATCGCCCGGCCCAGCGCCACGCGCTGCCGCTGCCCGCCGGAGAGCTGCCTTGGCTTGCGGTCGAGAAAAGGCTCGATTTCCAAAATTCGCGACGTCTTTTTGACCGCCTGGTCGATTTCATGTTTCGCCATTTTCCGCAGGCGCAAGCCGAATGCGATGTTTTCGTATACGCTCATGTTCGGATACAAAGCGTAGTTCTGAAACACCATGGCGATATCCCGGTCTTTCGGCGGCAAATGGTTAACCAGCTTATCTCCGATATACAGCTCGCCCGAAGTAATGTCCTCAAGGCCGGCGATCATCCGCAGCGTCGTCGATTTGCCGCAGCCGGAAGGACCTACCATGACGATAAACTCTCCGTCCTGAATATCCAGATCGAAATCTTTCACGGCGTAAGCTCGTTCTTTGCCGAAACGTTTTTCCACATGTTTTAGAAGTATTCGCCCCATTGCAGCACCTCCCATAGTGTTCCTTTCAAGCCCGAATGACAGCGATTTCATGACTTATTCATTCATTATACATTCCGTATTTGCACGCATTATAGGTGATGATTGCCGAGTTATAGGGGGAATCCTGCTTTCAATTGCCGGGCCAGCCAGTCGAACGACTTGCGTCCGGACACTTCGTGTTTCCCGGGAAATAAATCGGCCTCGAACCGGTCCCCGCGCCCTTCTTCCGCATAAATGTCCGCCAGCCTGGCGGCGGCCTCCTTGACCGAATCGGCCGGAAACAGCGGATCTTCCACGCCCGACTCGACAAAAAGCGCCCTCGGCGCCATCAATCCGATCAATTCCGGCAGATCGGCAAAAGGCCTAATCGACGGCAAATAATTGTCGATGCAATGATTCATCGCCAGCAGGCTGCCCCTGAACGTGCTCGTAAAAGCGCAGACGACGGCGGCCTTGATGCGCTCGTCCAGAGCGGCGGAGAACGAGGCGATCAGACCGCCGCCCGAGAACCCGACCGTGCCGATCCGGGCGGGGTCGACCTCCTCCCGCGACGCCAAATAATCGAGCGAGCGCATCGCTTCGCAGATGCGCAAGCCGGCCAGCGTGCGGCCGTACATCAGCAGCCGCGAGGCGAGGGAAAAGCAGGAGCTGCTTTTCCGCGGGTCCTTGCCCATATCGGCCGACAGCCTCCGGTCGCCGAAGCCGATTATTTCCGGGGCAATCACGACCATGCCCCGCTGCGCCAGCTTCACGGCATAATGCCCGTGAATGCCCGGTTCGCCGCGATCGGCGGCCCCGTCCGGCCGCAGGCCGACGATCTCCCGGCTGCCGTATCCGTGCCCGTGCCAGGCGAGCACCGCCGGCGCTTTGCCCTCCAGCCGCTTGGGCAGCAGGACGTAGGCCGGCATTTGGAGATGGAGATCGGTCGTGTAGACGACGCGTTCCAGGATGCAATCCTCCATCTCCTGCCGTTCGATGACCACCGGGGCTGGCGCCACCGGGGCCGGGACCGCAGGCATTTCGCCGAGCGCCGCCAGCAGCTTCGCCCGCACGCCGGCTTTTCGCTCGCTCCATGTTCCATGCGCCGCCTCCTTGCCGGCGCTTTCGTAGAGGCGCTCCAAATAGAGATCCGGGCACCATGTAGACATAGACGGACTCCCTCCTCGATCCTTATTTTCCGATACCGCAAAAAGAGCTGCTCCATCGCGATGGTCAGCCCCGTACCCCAATAATCTGTCCCTGAGATAAACCTCCATCGAGGTCTTTTGAGGATGCCGGCATAGCATGAAAAACCCATGAATGACCAATATCACTAGCCATTCGCAGATAACCTGCAAAAAAGAGACTTTCAAAAAACTTGTTGAGCACGTAAAATCTGCGAAAGTCAGGCAGTGGAACTCGCGCAGAGCCGGATGGCCTGAACGCCTTGCTGTCTGGCTACGCGGAGAAAGAAAGCCTGCAAAGTGCAGGTTTTCTTTCGTTCATACGCTGAAGACGATACATTCCTGCATTTGTCAGGCTGTTGAGAAACCCCCTTTTTTCCCGGCTGCTCAAAAAAAGCACCAAAAGCATGAGCCAAATACCCCTCTCAGATCGTTTTATATCAATTTTTTCTCTTCGAGATGAGTGCCCCCACATAAAAATTGATCTAAGAGGAAACCCGTTAGACTTTCTCAACAGCCTGATTTGTGCAGGCTTTTTGCCATTATCGAAAATCCTTGCCACAGCCTGCCTACCTGCACGAAGAAAACCTGCAAAAATACATGAATTTGTGTCCTTTATCATTGGCCATGAACAATTCCTGCAAAAATGCAGGCTTTTCACCGAACACATGGACACAGACTCACTTTCAGCAAAAATTCCTGCACTTTTGCAGGTTTTTCGCCAAAACAAGCCAATTTCGCAGGAAATACCTGCACTTTTGCAGGTTTTCTCCCTACCAAGCCACCGCATGACCACCCGCCGTACAGCACTGCAACCCGCGCCGGGAGAGGCGCTTATTAGGAAAGAGCCATTGCACAACACCAGCACTACAATCTTTGGATGTCAAAAGAACATGTCTTTCAAAAAACGTCCTGATGGCGTTAGAAAAGTGCGCGATACCTCTTTCATTACGCCGGGCCGCGGTGTTCATTGAATCTACGCTTGCCAAAACCCGAGAACATATAAATTCTTATATGTCAAGGATAAACGACTCCGTCGTCCTTCTGGGACGAGCGCGTTTATCAAAGTAGATGCGAAGCAAAAGTATAAAACATATACTTTCTTATCTACTGAAAAAAGCAGCAGCCCCACCCGCCCGTCGGACGCCTAGCAGGAAATGTCCGTTTCATCGAGCTCCTGGAAGTTTTGCCTGTACTGCCTCGGCGTCACCCCGGTTTTTTTGCGGAAAAGGGCGTGAAAAAACTTCATATCCTGATACCCGACCTGATTGGCGATCTGATAAATCGGTATATCAGTGGATTTTAGCAGCTCGCAGCATTTTTGAATGCGCACGTTTTGCAAATATTGCGTGAACGACAATCCGGTCGATTTTTTAAACAATCGTTGAAAATGGCTGGCGCTTAAAAAAAAGTAATCGGCCACATCCTGCACCGTCAAATTGTGCGTGTACCGGGATTTGATGAAATGAACGACTTCATCGAACATTTTAAACGAAACCGTTTCCATTTCATTGATCATCTCAAAACGCTGCATCAGCACCATCATCTGGATCAGCATGGCGGTGAGAACGGTCTCGAACCCGGTGCTTTTTTTCAAATATTCCCTGTACATGTTCTGCATAATCGTCGAGAAAGTGTCGTGCTTATCCTGAAAATGCAGCCACCGTTCCTGGCATTTTTCGTAATCGTGTATGGTATGGTAGGTCATGGAATCTCTCTGCAGCAAATGCTTCCACGAATCCAGCAGCTCAAGGCGGAAAATGCAATTGTAAATGACGAGCATTTTGTCCTGCTTCGGCGAAGACGGTCTGAATACATGCGATGTGCCGATCGGAATGACGAACAAATCCCCTTGCTTCACGGGTATGACCTGATCTTCCACGTAGTGATACCCGCAGCCTTCCCCCACAAAACTGATTTCAACGAAATCATGGCTGTGCTGCAGCGTTGTAAACGATTCCAATTCACGGTTCAAAAAGATGTTCATGCCTTTCTCGAAAAACAGATCGCCGCTTAAATGCTGGATTCTCCCATTCATAACCATCACCCTCTAATACAGGTATTTGTTATCCGCTGAACCATCGATCGCGGAACGCGGGAACCCGCCATACGCGCATCCCCCGCTCCGGCTGAACAACATGCTACTGTCCTTCCTTGATCCACTGCTCCGTCAAACAAACATATTTGATGCCTTGGCGCAAATACGAAAATGCGAGATGAATTTTGCCGTCGCGCGTCGCGATAATGGAAGGGTACGAATAACCGATTTCGGTTTCTTTATATTCAAGATCCGCCATCTGCACGTTTCTGAAATACGGCCAAGTCTCGCCCCGGTCCTCCGAAATCGAAATGGTAAGCGGCGTGCGCAGCGGTTTTTTGCGGAATTCCCCTTTTCTTTGCACCCACCTGAACTGATCGCGCTCCATCGTGGAATTGTTGTAGATCAAAGCCAGATGGCCGTTATGCAGCTTGACGAGCTGCGTCGAAGAATTGTTGTTCGGCAGACTGCTCTTGGCCGGAACCGACCATGTCTTTCCGCTGCCTTCGGAAACGCTCGTGTACATCCGGTCCGCCTGCCGGCTGCGGAACATCGCAAACAGCGTGCCGTCGTCGAATTGCACGGCGGTCATCTGCACGCGGTGCAGGCTGCCCGGCACTTCGTGCTCCTGCCACGTCGCCCCCTCGTCAGAGCTGATCAGGACGACGCTGTAATGGCCTTCAAGCCGGCAATAGTAGGCCGGAAGCAGCCAATCGCCGTTGTGCAGGACCAGGGGCGGATGCCGCAAAAAGATGCCGGGCCCGGCGGGTATGACCCCGGTTTCGCTCCATGTAAGCCCGCGGTCTGCTGAAGTCCTGTACACGATTCTGGACGTTCTCTGGTTGTGCGGTTCGTTCGACGTATGAAACAACCAGAGCTTGCCGTCAGGAGCCTGGAACAGGACCGGATTTTGCTCGGACCGTTCGCGGTCTGCGGACAGCTTGACCGGAGCCGTCCACTGCCTGGAACCGGCCGGCAGCCTCGACATGATGATATCCGTATCGGGATTCCCCTCTCCGCTGCCGGAGAACCAGACGCACAGCAGGTCGCCGCTATCCACCTCCAGCAAATTGGACGCATGGTTGTCGCTCGGCTGCGGGGTAGGAAGGTATGCTTCCTCCAGCGCCGGGTCTGTTCCCGATTGCGCGACAATTCCGTTATAACGACTCATGACACACAGCCCCACCCTTCTTCTTTCTGTTTGCACACGTTTGCAATCTATGACAGCTCCTTCCAGAGCAGCTCTTTCCGGCATAACGTTTCGCTCGCAAACACGAGCTTGCCGTTTACGTACAGGCGATAGCCCTCTTCAAGATCCATGAGATCCGGAGAATCCGGGGGGCCCGCCGGCGTATCCGGTTTCCGGTATGTAATCCGCAGCTCCCTGCCCGCCGCTTTCACGGAATCCAGGCAAAAATAATCCAGGCCCGTATCCAGCGGATCAAGCACGATGCAATCCTCTTCGACGGTTAAGCCCGCCACATGCGAAATCAGCAAATCGATATAGAACGAGTGGTTGTATTCCTGTTCGTCGCTCAGCGGTTCGCCCGTAGCGCTGTTGTAATGCTCGACAAGACCGGGCTGGCTGAGATCTCTTTTCATAAAATGAAGGAACGAATATTCGCGCAAATAATAGCCGAATGCTTTGTCAAATTGATGATTCCGCCGTTTGCTCTCCTTGGCGAGCGCGTCGAGCGCAATCGAGTTCGTGTAAGGCCAGGTCGGGCCGTCCCATACGCAGCCGTTGCGCCCCTTGACAAAATGGCCCATCCAGCCCCCATCCGGCGAATAGGCCGGGCAGTCGGCTGCAACCGACGGAAACGGGCACTTCGTGCGGAATTCGCTATCGCCCAACAAATGCTCCGCCATGCCGTTATAGCTATCGTCGATGATTTGCGCCCAACCGGGGTAAAAGCCGACAATATTTTTGACGAGCGCCTTCTCGTCGGTCTCATAGTGGAGATCGTAAAAAAACTGCGTCTCCTCATCCCACATCTTTTCAAGAATGTCCTGCTTGATGTCCTCGGCCATCCGGGCAAAAGCTTCCGCTTCCGGATCCCCGGCAAGCTCGCACATGCAGGCTACCGCCAGCGTGTTTAAATAATGGTAGACGGTGCGGTCCACCCTTTTCAGATGGGTGTAGGTCGCCTTATCCTTCGGGTTTCTAGGGAATTGATGAAAATACCAGAAGCTCGGCTGATACTCTTTGCCTGTCCGCGTATGCTTGTATTCGATCATCAAATGATCGTTCCCGCTCCCATGAATGCGATTACATTCGGCGATTTGCGTTTTGAACGCAGGCAGCAATTCGACGATCGCATCGCGGTTGCGGTGCACCAGATACAACTGGTAAGCGGCCCAGCAGGAAAAGTTGGCGAAGGCGTGCATCACGGTATCTACCGTCAGGCAGCAGAACAGCCCTCCCTCTCCCGGCGAGGCGGCCATATTGCGCAGCGGCCCTTCGCCGTATGCCGGGTCATGGTGCCATCTGGCGTCCATCAGATGAAGCGGCACGGACAAATTGATAAGCTTGCTGAACTCCCAACCCCCTTTGCCGAAGGGCGTCTTGCTTTTTTTGTGCGATCTTCCTTCATAAAACAACGGATACGTCAAATGCCCGTACTGCGGATCGGCCAAATTGTGCCGGAGCAGGAACCAGCGGTACGTCCACGTTTTGTCGAGCACCGGGTCGCTGCTTCTGAACGAAGGCGTTTTTTCGAACCATTGTCCGTATTCCGCTCGCTGCTTGTCGATCACCCCGTCCCCATCGGGTCCATACTCCGCATAGGCCGACGCCCGGGCTTCCAGCATGTCCATGCCGTCCTTGCCCGCTATGCCGAGCGCCGCAGCGATGACGAATGCTTTCGACTCCCCCGGCTTCAAGCGCACTTCCGTTAGCATTGCGGGATCGCTGACGGCAATGGCTCCAGCGATATCGAAACTGTAGTGCTCGATGCGAAAAAGCCCCTGCAAAGTATTTCCGCTGCGCCCTCCTGCGAACGCGTCACCGTACGTTTTCAGGCGCAGCACAAGCTCTTCACGGCTCCGGTTGGTCCACGTCTGGCAGGAAACGGCGCAGTCGTTCCAGGCGATAAATTTGCGCTCGACCAGCGCAAGCCGGTTGTCCGCATATTCCATGAGCAGATGGCTCGGATACCATTCGGTCCGGCACGGCTCGAAGCTTTCCGTCAAATTGTTGTCTATTTGAAACAGCATCGGGATATTAACCTTGTGTATAAAATCGAATCTCCCGGCAAATCCGGGAACGGGATCCAAATAATCCGCCCACAGCCTCGCTCCGGTAGGGCCGAGCAGCAGTGCGCCCGGTCGCGTTCGAAGCGTTTTTTTGCCCGCTTGCAATTGTTCGTCCAATTGGTTGCCAGTCAGCAATGAATCCGCCCCTTTCCAACTACTTGGTGTGAAGTTAAATGATCCCATATCATTATATAACACTGCGATGCGCGAATAGTGGCTTTTTTTTCCTAATATATAGGGCAATCCTGCTCAATCTCCGAGCGAAATTTTTTGGAAGGCGATGCGTTCCCTTTTCCACGTATACGTCACGTACAAATCGCGCCCGCTTGCGATGACGGCCGGGTAGGAATACTGCTTTTCCCCTTCGTCCAGCAGCAGCTCGTCGTCCCAGGTCAAGCCGTTATCCCGCGACAGGCGAATCACGAGCGGCGTTCTGGGGCCTTTCAGCTTGCCTTTTTCCGGGCGCGTCGGATTGTATGCAAGCGCCAGCGTGCCGTCATCGAGCTTCGCCAGGTCGATCCCGCTGTTATTGTTGGGCAGCGTAGTCGGGTAAGCTTGGCACCATGTTCTTCCGCCATCCGCCGAATCGCTGCGGAATATCGCCCCTTCGGTGCTGCGGGCGAGCATGTGCACGATGCCCGGCGCGGATTCCCATATAGCGGGCTGAATGATGCCCCGGCCCCGCTTCTCCCCCCGGGCCTCGCTGCTGTCCGCGCCCGCGGACTCGCCCTCGCCGGTGCCGGTGCCGATGCCGCAAAATCCGCTGCGGTCCAAAGGGACCGGCGCACTTCGGGTCCACGTCTCGCCGCCGTCGGCGGAAAGGTCGGCGAACGCCTCCCACGCGGGTTCGAGCGACGCCGGAGCGGCAATCGTGCCGTCGTGAAGCGCGACCGGTTTATTTTTGACCGGGCCCCGGCCTCCTTGATCCCCTTCGACCAAAGGAGCCGGCGGGGTCCACGTCCTGCCGCCGTCCGTCGAACGCATGACCCGCGTTTCCCAATTCGCGATAGCGGCTCCGGCTTTGTAAAAAAGAAACAGCAAGCCATCGGCTCTTCGAAAAAGGACGGGATTCCAGTGGGCCAGACCGTCTTGATCGGCCGTTTTCACGGGAGGCGTCCAGCCGCCATCCTTCCCTCTGCGCGCCGTCCAGATCGCCACGTCTCCGGCTTGCTCCTTCGTTCCGCCGAACCAGGCGGCGATCACTTCCCCGCCGGGGAGCAGCTCCAGCGTCGAGGCGTGGCAGCTCGGGAACGGCCGGTCCTCCCCGAAAATAAATTCTTTGATTTGAGCGGTATACGTCACGCTTCATCGCCTCCCGGCACGATTTCATAAATTTGTCCGGCTTCCGTGCCGAACGCGACGACACCCGGTCCGCAGCTCTCCGTTCGGATACGGCGTCCGTCCTGCACGACCCGTACCTGCACCCGCTCCGCCGTCCGCAGCCGGCACTGCTTGCCGGCCATCGATCGGATGCGGGCGCGCACAAGCCGGCCCCCTGCCCATTCGATGGCGATTTCGAACGCTCCGCGCGCTCTGAGCCCCTTCACGCTGCCGCTCCTCCACGCCGGCGGCAAGGCCGGAAGCAGGCGGATTTCACCGCCGTGGCTTTGCAGCAGCATTTCGGCCATGCCGGCCACGCCGCCCAGATTGCCGTCAATCTGAAAAATGTCCAGCTTCACCTTCGGGTGCCTGTGGGCATTCATCAGATTCGGATGCAGCCCGGCGAGCAGCTCGTTCAAAAAACGGCCGGCTTCCTGCGGATTTTCCAATCGCGCCCATAGATTGACCATCCAGGCGCAGCTCCAGCCCGTATGCGCCCCGCCGTGCTCAAGACGCCGCTCAAGCGTTTTCGCGCAGGCGGCGGCAAGCTCCGGCTCGCCATGCAGCGTGATGAGGCCCAGCGGATGCAGCGCCGCCAAATGCGCCATGTGGCGATGCCCGGGCTCGAACTCTGCAAAGTCTTCGTCCCACTCCATAAGCTGGCCGTATTTCCCAATGCGAAAAGGAGGCAGCCGCAGCAGCGCCTGCTCCAATTGCCCTATAAAGTCGGCATCGGTATCCAGTTTGCGGCCGGCTTCCATACAATGAGCAAACAAATCCCGGATCAGCGCGATATCCAGGGTCGCTCCTTTGGTCACGCTGCTTTTTTGCCCGTCCGGGGCTATGAAAAAATTTTCCGGCGACGTGGAAGGGCAAGTGACCAGACTGCCGTCCTGCGCTTCGACGAGCCAGTCC
Source organism: Paenibacillus sp. sgz302191 (assembly GCF_057749925.1). Lineage (NCBI taxonomy): Bacteria > Bacillati > Bacillota > Bacilli > Caryophanales > Paenibacillaceae > Paenibacillus > Paenibacillus sp. sgz302191. The sequence continues at coordinate 12,231 of NZ_JBYLHY010000050.1, read as the reverse complement.
AGGGCAAACAGCGCCGCTTCCTTCATCGCGGGGTAAGCTTGCCTGAGAAAGCCTTCGTCCTGGCTGAACGCGTAATGCTCCCACAAATGCTGGCACAGCCACGCCCCGGCCAAGGGCCAAAACGCCCAGCTCGGCGATCCGCCCACAGGCGTCGCAGTCCGCCAAAGATCGATGTTGTGGTGAGCCGTCCAACCCCGGCAGCGGTAATGAACGCCGGCCGCCTTCCGGCCGGTGACCCGCAGGTCCTCGATCAGCTCGAACAGCGGCTTATGGCATTCCGCCGCATTGGCCGTTTCCGCCGGCCAATAGTTCATTTCTACATTGATATTGGTCGTCCAGCTGCCGCACCAGGGCGGGCGGACGCTGTCGCTCCAAATGCCCTGCAAGTTCGCCGGCTGCGTGCCCAGACGAGAGCTGGACAAGAGCAGGTAGCGGCCGTACTGGAAAAACAGGGCGGCAAGCCCCGGATCGTCTCCGCCCTCCCGGACCGCACGAATGCGCGTATCCGTCGGCATTCCCGCCTTATCGCCGCCGCCCAGATCGAGCGATACTCTGCCGAAAAGCGCGCGGTAATCGCGCATATGCCGCTCCTTCAGGCGGTCGTACCCGAGCGCTGCGGCCCGGTCCAGCCGCGCGTCGCACAGCCCGCCCGGATTTGTGCCCGCTGCGGCCGGGTCCCGGTCGAAGCCGCTGTAGCCGGTCGCTGCGGCCAGCAGCAAAGTGACCGTGCCCGTCCCGCTGACGCGAATCCGCCCGCCGCTCGCTTCCACCCTGCCCTGGTCGGCAAGCGCGAGCAGGTGAAGCTCGAAGCCTATGCCTCTCCCTTCGGCATACTGCACCGGATCGGACGTTTTGACCGTATTGGGTTCAACATGTACAGGGCAGCGCCCGGACAGCGTCACCCGGTTCCATGACGTTTTGCGAACCTGGAACTGCAGCGGGCTGTGCAGCACGGCGGTAAACCCGGTTTTGCGCCCGCTTTGCAAACGTATCGCCATCACCTGATCGACGGCCGATACGAACAGTTCACGGACATATTCGGCTTCATGCATGCGGTACTGTACGCGCACGATGCCTTCCGTGAGGCCCAGCTCCCTGCGATAGTCCGTATACACATAGTCCGAGGGAGCGGTTTCTTGATCGAAAATAAGCTCCAAATCCCCGAGCGGCATGTACGATTCGATCTCGGGCCCTCCCATATGGCGCTCGATAACCGCCTCCGCTTCCGCGTATTTCCCCGCAAAAATCAGCCCGCGCACACGATCCAGATGACCCGCCGCATCAGGATTGACCGTTTCCCGGGGTTCCCCCGACCAAAGCGTATCCTCGTTCAATTGAATGCGTTCCCGGTCCACGCCGCCGTACGCCATACCGCCGAACCGGCCGTTGCCGACAGGCAGCGCTTCGAACCACGACCCGGCCGGCTGTGCATACCACAGCGCCATTTTGTTCATCGACATACGATTCCCTCCACTTTTACTCGTACAGCCAGTCCAAGGTATCGATGCCGTCGTTTTTATGCTCGACATCGCGCGGCCGGAGCGCCTGTTCGGCGGGGATAACGCCCGCAATCAAGTAAGCTCCCCTGCCAAAATCGAGCGTATGCCGCCCGGCTTCATACCTGAAGGCGTGAATATTTACCGAAGGGTACGCGTACAGGCGCAGACCTTTGCGCAGTACCGGAGCATACCCGCCCCGGTCGTCCGCATGCGTGTTCTCCTCCAGACTCGGAACTTGCAGCCACTGCTCATCCTTGGAATTGAAATAGCCGATCAGCACGTTCGCAGGCTGATGCAGTTCAAGCTCGATCGCCGTGCCGCCCCGGCCCGCTTCCATTTGGCTGAACCGTATCCCTGTCAGCCCTTGCAATTCCTCCGCGCAGCCGACAATGTGAATATCGCCGTCCGTGAACACCTGCGCCTCCTTCTCCACGCGGTACGTCTCCGCGTTCCCGGAATGCAGCGTGAACGGGGCTTCGCGGTAGGCGGCGATCGGCTCCTCCCGGTGCTTGAGCGCTTCGGGCAAAATGCCGGACTTCAATTCGTCCAAATGAAACCGGAAACGGTTCAGCTCCGTTTCGTAGACAGGCAGGCAATCCGTCCAGTGCCGGAATTCGAGCCCGCCCCGGACAGGCACTTTCCGCTGTGGCGTCTGCATGCTGTTGGCGTACAAATACGTTTGCTCCGTGAGCGCCGTCAGCTCGCGGTAGCTGTCCAGGCTGCGCTCCAAATGAACGGCGGCCTCTTCCAGCAAGTCCAGCCGGTCGAAATACGCCCCTTTTACCGTATGCTTATACGTTAAAATGAGGATCGCCGCCCGGACCTTATGCGCGTACGCCTGCACCATATGGCGGATCGCCTGCACGTCGCCCGTCAGGCGCTCGAACTCGCCGTGGCTCTGGGCGACGTGAGCCTGCGCCCGCTCGATCGCCGCCGCCGCATCGCAGGCGTGCCGCTCCGCGTCGGCGATCGCATCCGCCGGCGTCTCGCCGGTATGCGTCCCGCCGCTCAGCTCGCGGACGACATATTCCTCCAGCCGCTCGCCCTGCGGCGACTGGGATTCCCACAAATCCGGCCACGGCATGTGCCGCTCCGGATTCGTCAGTTGGCTCATCGTCATGCCGAGGCTCATCGTTTGACGGTTGCCTTCGGTAATGCCGAATCTGCGCAGCAATTTGGGCGCGCATTCCCCTGCGGCTTCGTAGGCGTCCAAAACCGCCTCGCCCGCCTCCCTGCTCCAGAACCGCGCGGCCAGCGCTTCCGCCCAGTAATGCCGCTCGGCTTCCGGATCGCGGTCCGGGTTCCAGGCATAGCGAAACCAGGCCGCAAACCAGATCCAGTCGCGGTCCAACTGCCTGAGTCTTGGCTCGGCCCTGTCCGGCGCGTACGGCCAATCCCAAAAAAACAAAGGATACAAATGAAGCCCGTTCGCCTTCAAGCGATAGCGGGCCGCCTGCATGCATTTTTGAATAAACGACGGCGCGCCGTAGCGGAAAGGCTCCAAATTGGCCAAAATATGCACATTCACAATATGAATCGTCTGCAGCGAGCCGAGCCGGTTGTGGATAGCCTGCCATTTGCCTCGCGGCGTGTACGTGGTCAGCGATTCGCCGTTATATTTGGCTTCCGTGTACAGATTCGGATACAGCGGCAGCGCGGCTTCAATCACTTTTTGCGGCTCGATGGCGTGGGAGCGCAAAATAATCGGCGGCTTCTCCTTCGCCCCGGAATGCCGCAGCCCTTCCAGCAATCCGGCCAAAATCGTTTCGGTAAACCACTCGACACCGTAAATTTGCCCCTGCAGCGCCTCACCGAGACAAATCATCATCCCCACATTCGGAAACGAGCGGACAAAAGCGGCAATCGACTTGCGGTAGTAATCGCTTGTAATCGGCAGCGGCTTCGGCTGGTGCAGCTTCAAGCCGTGCTTTTCGGCGAACGGCAGCGGGATGTGGATGTTGTAAAATTTCAGCACGACCCATATGCCCCGGCGGTCCGCTTCTTCCGCGAGCCAGCGGAACGTCTCCGCGTTCAGCGCGAATTCCTCTTCCGATACCTCCAGCGCTTCCGGGTAATCCTCCAGCTTTACCAGGGATGAGAACGGATGGCCGGACCACAAATAAACGACATTGCACCGCTGCCCGACCATCATATCGAGAAAATCGCGCCACAACTCCCGGTCGTAAAACCACGGAAACCGAGCCGGGGTCAGCGGATACTCATACGTCTGGCGCGGCGGCTCGACGGTCGTTTTTTGCAGGCCGATCGCCGGCCCGCGCAGTTTAAAGCGCGGCGCATCGCCGTAAGCGATATCGCCCGGCAGCTTGCCGAGGGCGCGGATGCGCATCGCGAGCTCCAGACAGCCATACAGCGCGCCGGAGTCGCTTCCTCCGGAAACCGCCAGCAGCCCCCCCGGGCAGGAGGCCAAATAAAATCCTTCTCCCTCCGGGGCTTCCGTATGGTACAGCAAAACTTCGCTCCGCTCCAATTGCTGCAGCAATTCGGACTCCAGCCGGTTCCCGATGTAAATTTTCGTTCCCTGTGTGCCCTGTGTGCCCTGCGTTCCCTGTACCGACCGGTAATTATCCGGCGTCCACTGTCCTTCTTCCGTCCGCACCACGAAGCCGCAATCCTGCAGCGCCTGTTTCAGCTGCAAAATGCCGTATTCCACCCGCGGCGCGGGATTGCGGTCGCAGCCCAACGTTACGGCTTTCATCTCGGGCCGCCCCCTTCCTTTAAAAACAGCTCGATAACCGGCACCGTCACATCCGGCTTTTTGACAGGCAGCGACAGCACCAGCGTACCTTCGTCTCTGCCCTCTTTATACGCCCCGTTCTCGATGCCGCTTGCCACGAAGCCTTCCTTGAACCGGATTTCGGATGCATCATTAAGCAGCTGCGCATACTCCACCCGGCCTGCCATGCCGTACAGATGAATGCTTTTAAAAGGCCAGCTGTATACGTGAACGTACAGCCGGTTCCTTGCCGGATTGTAGGTCAACCGGCAGTCCTGCGGACACCCGATATCGTCCGGCGCTTGCGTGCAGCCGTAGATGGAACGGCTGTGGCGCTTCATCCATTCGCCGATCCCTTTCAGGCGGTCTATCGTGCGCTCGTCAAACTCGCCGCGCCCGGTCGGGCCGACGTTCAGCAGCAGGTTGCCGCCCTTGCTCACGATATCGATCAGCATTTTGACCAGCATATCGACGCTTTTCCACGATTCCTCATCGCGGTAATACCCCCACGAACCGCTGAACGTATGCGGCGTCTCCCAGACGACGCGCTTGCCGTCGATATTCACCCAACGGGTCGGCAAATATTGCTCCGGAGTCGTAATATCGCCGCCGACCTGCAGCCGGTCGTTCAGCAAAATGTCCGGCTGCAGCGAACGGACAAGCCTGATCAGCTCCTCGCTGCCCCAATCGTCCTTCCCTTTGCCGGGCAGCCCTTTTTCCGCCGGGAACGAAAAGTCATAAAACAGCAGATCCACCTTGCCGTATTCCGTCAGCAGCTCTTTCGTTTGTCCGTACAAATATTCCCGGTACATGGAAAAGTCCTTCGCCCCGCTTTCTTCGGAGCCGGCAGCCTCCGGGTCGAACCGCAGCGGATGCTTCGTGTCGACGGTATAATGCGGATGATGCCAGTCGAGCAGCGAATAATAAAAACCCATTTTCAAGCCCCGGCTGCGGAACGCCTCGGCCATCGGCCTGATCAAATCGCGACCGGCCGGCGCGTTCGGCGCCTTGTAATCGGTCAGCTTGCTGTCCCACAGGCAAAATCCTTCATGGTGCTTGGCCGTCGCCACCGCATACTTCATGCCTGCGCCAGCGGCGAGCTGCGCCCACAATTCCGGATCGAACAGGTCGGGATCGAATTTGTTCATATATTTGCTCCGGTACTTTTCCCCGCTCGATTGCTCTCTGGACTGCAGCCATTCATGCCTCGCCGCCAGCGAATACAGCCCCCAATGGATGAACATGCCGAAGCGGTCGTGCGTAAACCATCCGCTGTCTCCGGCCGTCGGTTCAACTTCAAACATCAATCTCTCTCCCCCTTCGTTAATCAAAAACTTGCAAAACGGACCGGCCCCCGTCCACGACGAGATTCGCCCCGGCAATAAATGCGGCCTCATCGGAAGCGAGAAACAGCGCCGCATTCGCGACATCCGCCGGTTTCCCGAATCGCCCCAGCGGGTGAGCCGCCAGCATCGCGCTGCGCTTTTGCTCCCGGTTCGGATAAGTTCTCATGTAGTTCTCGGCCATCGGCGTCTCGATATACCCTGGACTGACCGTATTCGCACGAATGCCCTGCCCGCCGAAATCGACGCAAATCCCCTGGGCCATAGCCAGCATGCCCGCTTTGGAAGCGTGATACGGAAAATGATTTTTCTGCGTGCGCGACACATGGGTCGAGCCGATATTGACGATGCTGCCTCCCCCATGCTTCAGCATGATCGGGATCGCGTGCTTGCAGCAGTACCATGCGCTTTTCAAATTCAAATTCATCACATGATCCCACTCCGCCTCGCCGGAAGTCACGACGTTCGCGCTGCCGCTGACTCCCGCGTTATTTACGAGAATATGCAGAGCGCCAAAACGCCCTTCGGCCGCCTCCATCAAATCCATCACACTGGACTCGACGCGTATGTCGGCGTGGGCGAACATGCACCTCCCGCCCGCCTGGACGATCTCTTGGGCGACCCGTTCCCCATCTTCGGCGATATCATTGATAACCACACTCGCTCCCTCTTCGGCGAACCTTCTGGCGACAGCCTCTCCGATCCCCGAAGCCCCGCCGGTAACGACGGCCACCTTGCGCTCCAACCGCATGCTTTTCTCCCCTTTGACGATCCGCTAACGACCCGTGCCCGGCTTCTGCGCGCTGCTTGCGACCGGCGGCATCGAGTTCTTGATCAGTTTACAAGAAAGTCCGAAGCCGATTATAGGGCGAATTCATCAAAAATATAGGGCGGCGCACTTCACCTTCCAATTATTACATCCTTCGCCTTTAGTGCGGGGGTATGCAAAAAAGGCCTACTCCTAACTCATGATTCAAGTTGGAATAAGCCTTTGAAAGTTCAAATATTTGTTTTTTGGGTTGTTCTGTGCATCCGGTTGTAGGAGTTGCAAAAAGTACAGCAGTCAGTGAGAAATGTTAGATTCTAATAAAGTCTTCATCTCGTGGCTTGATAAGCCAATTTTCAGCTCTCCATTTATTGTAATACTTGAATTTATAAAATGTGCTTCACCAAAGCCAATGATATTTTGGAATTTCGTATTCGCAAAGTGACAATTGGTAAATTTTACATTCTTAAAAGTTGAATTATTAAATGTTGATGATAGAAACTCTGTGTTTTCAAATTCTACTTCTGAAAATGTTGAGTCATCCATATAAGTTAGCTCAAGTTTGGAATGGGAAACTTTCACGTCGTAAAATTGAGATTCATAATAAGTAGTTCTAAATGAATCTAAGTTATTGAGAACTGTTGAATTAAAACTCGAATAATCAGCCTTACCTTTCCTAAATACATTTTCCGAAAATTTGCAGCTATTAAAGGTGCTGCCGCATAGCGATGCTCCGCTTAAATATACTTTTGAAAAGTCGCAATTATTAAATACTACTTCTAAAAAACTGCTATTGTTCAAATCATATCCCGTAAATACTATTCCATCAAAAGAAGTATCTTGATAAATAAGTTCGCACACTTCTTTGGATAGCCCCATTGAAAATTCAGTATATTTCTTTAACTTTGTAAATAGATCCATTTACTACCACCTCCTAAGGCCATACAACTATTTTATCCATTAAACCTTGATTTGAAATTTCTCGCAAAAGCTCTGCTTTGTTCTCCATACTTAAATTTGAGACATCAAGTATTACATTTTCACCTTCACTTAGAGAGTTATTAACTGACCTCATGGCGCTTGAAAGTTTATAACCTCCCTTTTTGGGCGGATAATTTGAATTAAATGACTTAACATCCCACGCTTGCCCTTTGGCATCTATAAATTCCGCCTTTCCAGATGGATCTCTAGTTATAGGCCCGTCTAGTTTTCTTGCCTGCTCTAGTTCTAACCCGACCCTTGCCTCATGGTTTCCTTTATCAATATCAATCTGCCTTGTGGAACCTGCATGAGCCGGATCGTGTGCCAATTCGTCTAACTTTGCTTGAGTTCTTCCTCCAGTATAATTCCCATCCTTATCATAGAGGTTAGGTTTATTACCTTTCCCCGTCCCCCCGGAAGAATCGCTCTTAAAGCTCTGCACCAAATCACTGCTATCTTTGCCTAGATTTTTCGCACCCTGAAAAGCCATGGAGCTGGCATGGCCGATGACAACCGCACCGGCAATATTTAAGGCCACGCCCGGTACGACGCCAACTAAAGTGCCGTCCAGAGCGGTTCCGATGACCTCACCCACTCCGCCTATCGTTGCTTCCCCCAGCAGCTCCTACCATAGAAGCGATATCTCCGACGATCTTCCCCGCCAAATAGGCTTTCGGATGCTCGGTGATGGCTTCGTTCTCTATTATTCCCATTGTCGCATTGCTTAAAGCCGCATTGCCTGCACCCTGAAGAAATGAGCCCGCCACTGTAGATTGGAAAAACTCCTCAATTTCTCCTTCTACATAATCCATCAGCTTGGCTTTCGTATTCACCATTGTCGCGTAGGCTTCAAGTGCTGTCAATCCCAGTTCCTTCAAATTCGCTTGACTTATATCTGCATAAACATGATCAAATAATGCCGACATCACCTTCGCGGTATTGCTAATCGGAGAAAGAAAACTCAGCCCTGTGCTGACGGCATTCTTCACAAAAGAAAGAATACCGCCGGCTGTGATCGCTTTACCTTTCCCGTCCGCCTCATCGAATTGATTCGCTTTTTTCGTGGTGAAGTCCTGGATTTGCTGCAGTTCGCAGCGCAGGTCCTGCAGCATCCGGTCAATCGATTGGTAGCCGCTGTCCACATCGGACCGCTGGCGGCTGGACATTGCGAGCCCGTTCATCGCGCCGCGAAGCTGGCTTTGGATGCGCTCCAGTGTCCCGATCGTCGCATAAAGCTCGCTTGCCGTGGCTCGCAGCGTCGATGTGTCTACACGTATTTGCACCTAAGTTCCCCTTTCGTTAGTGGACCGAAGCTCTTTTAATGCGTTACCCTCGCGCCAAAATCGTCATAACTGGACAAATCCCCGTGATAGAACGCCACATCGCCATCCATCAGCGTGAACGTGTTGCCGTATTTATCCGTCGTCGTATTGCTGAATCCTTCCATCTGCCATTGGTTGTCCAGCGGCACGTTCTCCCCGGGCAGCCGGTAATAGCGCAAAAAGGGATTCGCATAATCGGCGTTCTTGATGCTCTCCAGGTTGAAATTCACGATGATGTACCCATCCTTCAAAAAGATCGGCGAATGATCGTCCAGCCCGCCATGCGTTCTCCCGTACTCCGCGATGTTCGTGCCCGCTGCTACCACATAAGGAGCCGCCGGCAAGCTGTACTCGCCATACCAGTGCTGGATCGAAGCCAGCGCCCGCTGTGGATCGACCGTGCTCGGCACGCCGGTTTTCGGTCCGATCATCGTCCGCGTCAGCCATGGCGATGTGAACCATGCGTAGGCGTTGCCGACCCACGACTTGCGCTTAGCCCGGTACAAAAAATCGCTCATCCCATAGTTGTCCGCCACATACGCAGCCGTATCGGCGAGCTCCTCGCCCGGCACATTGCGCATCGTGTCGTTCAGCAGCACATGCCGCTGCTGCTTGTCGTCCGCAGATCCGACTTTTACAAAATACCTCACCGGCTTCTCCGAGTAGGCGTGGTAGTATAAATCCACCGGAATGCGCCCCGTTCCATCCTTGTTCACAAAATAAAACGATGGCGTGATCCGAATTCCATCCCGGCGCCCGAACATGTTCCCCTTCGTCTTCAAATCGAATTTGAAATGATACCCGGTCTTGATCGACACGGTATGGTTGTAGCCCGGAAACGGGTGGCTTCCCGGGCGAATCGGCAGCACATACGGATAGCTGTTGCCCCGCGGGCTTCCGTCGATATCGTTCGTGCCGGTCCAGTACGAAACGCCTGTCGGCGAGATGCCGTCGCTCGTGCGGAAGACGTACTGCCAGTCGTAGTCGCCGATATCCGTGATATGAAAATCGTACAGCCTGCCGATCACCTCTACCGGGATCGTGTTCGTCGCTACGTGATTCGGCCAATCGAAATTGGCGCTCGTTTGTGTCGTAAAGTCAGTGGGCGCATTGATCGCAATCGACCGAAAATGAACCGTATAAAAGCCTTCATCGATCCACGTCGGCATGATGAACGTCATGTCCGGCTGATTCACCGGAATGTCGACCCATGTACCGGCTACGATGTACGCCGACTTGTCCGCATTCCAGACGTCGAACTCGAAGCGGACTTGCTTGTTGGCGGTGTACTTGGCGTAATCGCCGTACCCGTTTGTGACCCCATACCCGCCGAAGCCGGGGTACGCGTCATGCTGGCCGGTCGTCGGCACGAACACCGTGAACGGCCGATCCAAAATGACCGCCGCCCGGCCTGCGGTGGGCACGACTTTTTCGTTGTGCGCCTGATCGTCGGTCACAGACGGGTACATGACCACCGGTGTATGAACCGTCACCGGATTGATGCCATTGATCGGATAATCTTTATCCGATCCGCCTTTGACATTCCCCGGGATCAGCGGGTAATAGATCGTGCCGGTCGTCGGCTGGTCCGCCCGGTTGACGAGCGAATTGCTGACGAAGTAGCCATTGCCGTACAGCACATCCCGGCCGATCATCGTTGGCTGCGGGATCGTTCCAGGCGTCTGACCCTGATCCGGATGCTGGGCGTTTTCCATAATCGTAACGCCGTTAAACACGACCAGGTCGTTGTTCACCTGGTTGCGGCCCACGGCGTCCTCAGCTGCTGATTGAAACTCCGGCGGCGTACCTCCGGGTGGCGGGCCACCGCCTGTCCCCAGATTGACCCCGCTGCAAGTAGCGGGGAGAACATGAGCCTTTACATCATCGTTATTATCCGATTGCAGCGTTGGTGCCGTATAGCCATGGGGATCCAACTGAACCGTTTCATTGGGATAGCCGCCGAGCGCATAATTCGTGATCGTGGACTTCTCTAACCCATAGACTTCCAAGTTGTCGATTTGCCAGTAGGTATACGGGCGTTTGACGGTCATGGTCTCGGTTACGGTTTCCTCCATAGGGACCGGTGGCGCCCCTTCCCCGCCGCCTACCGTCCAGACATATGTTTTGGTCACTTCAACCGCATACGACACCTCGCCGGTCATATTCGCAAATTGATTTTGAAATAAATAATTCAGCCCCAACACGTTCGCATAGAGGCTTTCCGAAGTCGGGATTCCTTTTAACACATCGAATCTTTCCGCATCCCGCATATCCGCGAGAAGCACGCCGCTTGTCGCCGGGTCCATGACGGCGGCCTGATTGATCGTTCCTTTGGCCGGGGGGCCGATTTGCGGGATACACCCGGGCTGAGACCCGCAGCTGCTGGATACCGTCACCGATGCGGTGCCCGTTTGATCAATGCCTGCCGCTGGATCGACATAGCGCACTGTGATCGTAGCGCTGCCTGCCGAACTTGCCGTGACCAATCCGCTTGAGTTCACGGAAGCTACTGTTAGATTGGAGCTCGACCATGTCGTGTTCGGGCTGCTTGAAACATTTTGAGTCGTCCCATCCGGCTTCGTTAAAGTGGCCGTCAGTTGTTTAGTTGTGTTCATAGCAGGACTCAAGCAGCCTGCAGGAACGTTTACCGTTAGACCGGCTGCCGCCGGTCGGTATTCGGCAACAATGGTGGTACCGCCGATATTCATCGTTATATTTCGGTTTGTTAAGTGAGCATCCCCTATCACTTGTGGAAACTTGATGTTGCTCGGATCCATCGTGGGGTAAATATATGATTTTGAAATCGGGACCGTTTGTCCATTGTGATCATAAGCAGGAGGAAGGTTGTAAGTCACACTTTCCAAATAACGGTACACATTTTCGGTCTTCACTGTATCAATGAGTGTTCTCGTGGTTCCGTCTGCTGAAACCAAATATCTTTCTACGGTTAAAGGTTCATATGGCGTATACGCTGCCGGTATATCATAATAATCATCAAGATCATCCGGGTGGGCCCATGGTTCCGCACGTTTAATTTCTTGAAGTGTATAAAAAGGGGCCACGCCTTATACTCCCATCTGATGCATTGAACGATTCCATGATTGCGCTGAAATAGATGGGTTGCCCCGGCTGCAGGACAGAGTCAAAGCTGTCGAAAAAATCCCGATCGACCGTAGCTCCGTCAAATTTAAAGGTAGTTCTTACCGGTTCGCCAGGGATTGGCGTATTCGGAAATTGAGTTATATTCGCCGCATTGTTATAAACTACAGTACCGGTTAGATCCATCGGCTTGCAATTGCCACTTGAACATGCCGGAGCACTATGAATCATCCACCCGACAGTTCGGTACCGAATACCGGTTGTGGCAGCAGTTGAAGTAATGTCAATTGTTACATCATGTGAACTTTCCTCCAAATAAATTGACACTGGGTAGGCATACGTCCACAAAGATGGCAAAAGCACTAGTACAGCATCAGATTTAAAATAGTCAATATGTGGAAATTATGATATAGTCGAAGAAAAAAGAGGAATCGACTATGAAAAAACGAGAGTATGCCGTCCAATTAACTCCTGATGAACAAAAGAA